>QNAG01000012.1 GCA_003641415.1 Candidatus Zixiibacteriota bacterium
ATATTTATCATTCCATCATACCATAGAATACGCTAAATTGATCCCCGGGAAAATCATACTGTGGATACTGTTAGAAAAAAATGATGATATCAAAACTGGTAATAATCGTCGCAACGATCATGCTTACCTCAATTGGCTCACTGGCCGAAACGTCTCATATAGCTTCGAACATATGGGATAATCGAAACCCTGCTCTAACAAAACACCCTGACGGACAAATAAAAAGGCTCTCTATTCGCACTGCCGATCTTTATTCGTCGTCAGGTACTGGTGGTACAGTAGCAGCAATCGATTTCCAGACATTTTCAGTTATGACTGGTTTCGTGGCGACTTCACAACTTACTATTTGTAACCGGTTTGAAATCCGCGACCGGGATAGCCTTCGTTACAACTGGATGATAGGAGGGCGGTTATACTTGCGTAACCCCGACCGGTATCGACAGCGATCCAACCCGGATGGCCCGATTGGCGGGTTAGTTTGTGATGTTCACGCCGGAATCAGATTCTTTGGCAATCCTGACGCTCAGAGACTTAAGGTCGGTGATTTCTCCCTTAGCTATCCCGCCTCTTCTCACCTGACGTGTGGTATTGGATACCGATTATACGAACAAAAGGATTCTCTTGATGCTATCGGAACTTATGGCATACTCAATCTCTATTACGCCCAATATCCATCAGGTTACACATGGGATAATCCGGATGGACCAATCGGTAATCTGGCGCTTCGTCTGAAAGGCGGTGGATCATCGCAGGGTTTTATGACCCAGGCGGAATTCATTTTTCCGCTCAAATCAACTCTTACCCTGTCAGTGTTGCTATGCTATGAACAGTTTACGGAAAAAGTTCGATGGGCAACATCAATAGGGGGCGCAATAGCCTGGTACCCCGGGAACTGACTACCCCTCTGCATCCAAACGGCACGTTCTCGCTTTGTTACATTATACATGAAACCAAATCCAGCAAGCTCCGTATAATCGGTTAGATGTTATGAGTGGAGACATAAATTTATGAAGAAAATTATTATTGCATTTACAGTTATTGCTCTTGCATCGATTCTCATTGCCGAACAAGCAATATCAAAATCAGTCCGTTCATCAGATCGAGGATGGCTTGGGATTACTACTCAATCTGTTGATTATGATCTGTCGGAAGGCTCTAATCTCAACATTAAATATGGTGCGATTATTGACGATGTTTTTGACGATTCTCCGGCTGAAAAAGCAGGCCTCAAAGAAGATGATGTTATCATTGCCCTCAATGGTGAGAAAATAACTGATTCTGAAGATCTGATTGATCTGCTTATTGATACAAACAAGGGTGATAAAGTAGAACTGACAATTATTAGAAATAACAATGAAAAGACGGTAACTGTTACTCTTGGAGAAAAGCCTCAATCTCACAAGTCATTGAAAACTAAAATCTTCCATGATAAAGACGATATGGTATTTCTCGGACACGACACCCGCGGGTATATTGGTGTAAACCTTATTGACTTGACGGAACAGCTTGGCGACTACTTTGGAGTTAAGGACAGCAAGGGAGCTTTGGTAATTTCGGTCGAAGAGGACTCCCCTGCAGAAAAAGCAGGCTTGAAAGCAGGAGATGTGATTGTAGAATTGGATGGCGATGATATTTCAGACAGTGATGATATTCGGGAAATTATTGGCGATATGGAAGAGGGAGATTTGGTAGCTATTAAAATAGTCCGCGATAAGAAGAAAACCGAATTTGAACTGACTGTTGCTGAAAAAGACAGTTATGGCTATCAATATTTCAGTGGCCCAGATGTCAACATTGTGATTCCACTTCACTCCGGTCGATTTTATCATCACGGCAATTATGATTGGGATGATTTTGATTTCGACTTTGATTTTGATGCAATAGAGGATATTGATGAACTCGATGAACTCGAAGAACTCGAGGAATTTGATGATTTGAGTGATCACTTCAAGAGAGTAGAGATTGATTTCAAACGTGATTCTGAGGATGTCGACCAAAATGTAGTACGTCGGGTCCGCGTCGACAAAAATGAATTCCGGGATGAAGTGAAAAAGCTCAGGGAAGAGCTCAAAAAAATGAAAAAGGAACTGCGTCAGGAACTCGATGAAATCCACGACCAGTTAGATTAAGAAAAATTCCAAGCAAATGCAACACTGCCTGGAAATCCTCCTCGTACAAACCCCGCTTCGGCGGGGTTTTTTTTGACTTGTTTTGTAACTTGCTCTTTTCCTCTGATAGTTTTATTTATATTGTATTATGAATGGAATAACAGTTGAGAAAATTTACACAGCGCGCAAACGTGATCTGGAGTTGACCCTTCTCAATAGCAGCAAAGCGGGATTGAGTAAGCTTATTCATAATCCCGAATTACACCGTCCAGGATTAGCTTTGACTGGTTTTTTCGAACGTTTTGCCAACCGACGAATTCAGGTGATTGGTGAAACTGAAATGTCCTATATGAATCGACTTCCTGTTGATCATTTGCGCGAAATTTCTAACAAACTGTTTGAGTACGATGTCCCGATGATTGTTATTTCCAAGGGTATTGCTCCTCCGGTTGAATTTATAGAGGCTGCAGATAAACACAACACTGGTGTTTTTTCCAGCCGTCTTACGACAGCCGAACTGACCAATCGCCTTTCCGCTTATCTTGATCACCTTTTTGCTCCCACAATTTCCGTACATGGCACCCTCGTGGATGTTTATGGTGTAGGGTTACTTTACACCGGCAAAGCTGGTATTGGCAAATCGGAAGTAGCTTTGGATCTGATTGAACGTGGTCACCGACTGGTAGCGGATGACGTAATCCAAATCACTCGAACCGCACCTGATGTAGTGATAGGTTCAGGGTCCGAGTTATTGGGCAGACACATGGAGATTCGCGGAGTTGGGATTATTGATGTTGAACAGCTTTTTGGCATACGTTCTATTCGACTACAAAAACGCATCGAAGTAGAGGTCCATCTTACTCCTTGGTCGGATTCTAAGGACTACGAACGACTTGGCATTGAAGATCATAAAACGACTATTCTCGGAGCACAGATTCCTACTGTTACCTTACCGATTTCCCCCGGAAAGAATATCACTGTTATTTCCGAAGTAATAGCCATGAATCACATGCTTAAGGTCTATGGACATAATTCAGCTCTTGAGTTTTCTAAAAAGCTTTCACAACAGATCAGTCGACGCTCTGTTTCAAGGGACTACCTGGAATCAGATTTCGAATAGCCCTCAATTCAGTTAACTTTCTTTATTCAAAAAAACTTGGTGGATTGCGGTCATTTACGTATAATACATTTTATGTTGCCGCTTGGGAACCTAGGCGGCACTGATGTTGTAAGACAGTCATGAATTAAACAGAGGAAGATTTCTATGCGTAAATGTTATCTTTTCGGCCTGATTGCTTTAGGCGGTATCATGTTTTCCCTTCTCGGTTGTGGAACGGGAGACAAGGTTGTAGCAGTAGTCGACAACTACGAGATCACAGTTGATGAATTTGACCAATTCTTTTCTGAGGGATATACTTTCCCAACCGCCGAGAACGAATTTGAAAAACGCAAAGAAGCTCTGGATACTCTTATAGTTACTCGATTGCTAATACAGGGAGCCTACGAAAAGGGAATTGATGGACTTGAGGACTTGGCTCGGGTTATCTTGGCAAATAAAGACAAGCTGCTTGTTTCTATTCTCGCACAGAGAAAAGTGACTGATAAATCAAAACCATCTAAAGCTGAAATGATGTCTTTCTGGGAGAAACTTGAATACAAAAACCGCGCTTCTCACATTCTCGTAGACAATATTGATACTGCACAAATGTTGCTGGAACGAATTGAGAATGGAGATAATTTTGAAAAACTGGCGAATGAATACTCAATCGATCCTTCTGTTAGCAAGAATAACGGGGACCTGGGATACTTCACCTGGGGAGATATGGTTGAGCCGTTTCAGGAAGCGGTCTGGGCAATGGAACCCGGGCAGGTTTCACCTCCTGTAAAAACACAATATGGCTATCACATTATCAAGGTCGTTGATCGGTTACCCAATGAATACAGAACTGACTTCGAATCTATGAAAAGTGACATCAAGAACCAGCTTACTACAATTAAAAGGCGCAAGATAGGGGAAGCGTTTCTGGAAGAAATCAAACAACGCTACGAAATACGAATTGACACCGCTACCTGTGACTACCTTATGCATAAAAGGGAAATTGTTTACCCTCCTCAGCTGCTAAAGACGCTACCACGGAACGACTTCGATCCTGAACAACTTGACCGAAGCGAGGGGGAATTGGTACTTGCCACATGGAACGGTGGACAAATGTCTGTCCTTGAATATCTGGATCATATTCGGGAATTGCCGGCAAAGATTAAACCTGACCTTGATGATTATGACTCGCTGAGTACTGTGATTTTCCATTTGAAATTGAACGATATGCTAATTCTCGAAGCACACAGCGATGGGATTGACAATGACCCCCTTTATCTGAAAAAGCTCCAACTATTCAAGGAACTTTCAATGGCGGACATCATGAAGAACGATTCCATTCCTACTTTACCCCCTCCTGATGATGAAGCTACTCGTTTGTATTACGATGAACATATTGAAGAATTTACTGATCCTGCTCGAATTCATGTTTACGAAATTCTGCTCAGTGACGAACTTATGGCTCAAAAACTGGCAAAGGAAATAAAGTCCCGCAAAGCATTCAAGAACAAGGCTATGGACATGACAGAACGTCCGGGAAAACGAGCCGAGGGAGGAGACCTGGGATTTATCGAGCGCAAGTGGTTCCCTGAAATTTATGACGCAGTTGTTGATGCTGCTCTGGGGTCAATTGTGGGTCCGATTCAGAACAACGGCAAGTACTCTGTTGTTTACGTCGAGGATAGAATTGATGCCGTAGTTAAAGATTATCTGGGACAGAAGCGACTAATTGTGCAGAAGTTACAGGACAAACAGAAACGTGATGCTATCGATTCCTGGGTAAACGAGCGAAAGCAAAATGCTACTATCAAAATTAATGAGGATGTTCTCTGGACTACAATAGATATGGATAAGTACTCTTCTACTGAACAGAGTGACAATCAATAGGCAGCTATGACCTCAGTAATCAGAAAACTTGTTGTGTCGGTATGTTTGCTTTCGATGACCACTACTGTATGGGGGCAGCGTGAAACACTAGACAAGGTCGCCGCAATCGTGGGGAACAAAGTAATTTTAGCTTCAGAGATTGTCGGACAAATGATTGCACTTCAGTCCAATCGACAACCAAGAAATGAAGAGGAATTGGAAAAACTAAAAGCCGATATCCTTGAAGGAATGGTTTCGGACCGGCTATTTCTGATAGCAGCTGAAAAGGATACATCCATCAACCTCCGCTCTGAAGAAATAGATCAGGCTCTTGATGAACGTATTGCCCAAATTGCTCAGAATTTTTCAAGCAATGAAGATTTCCTGACAGCTCTGGCATCAGAAGGCCTAACTCTGCGCGAATTGAAGAAGCAGTATCGCAATGATATTGAAGGGCAATTATTAAAGCAGCGGTTTATTGCCAAGCGTCTTCAAACTGTCTCGGTCTCGCGTCATGAAGTTGAGGAGTTCTTCAATAAATATAAAGACTCTATCCCCAGTCAACCAGAGGCTGTGAAATTGGCTCACATTCTCATTCCCATAGAACCGTCACAGCAGGCCGAAGATTCGGTCAAGGCACACGCCGTTGAACTGCGTCAACTAGTTTTGGATGGCGCTGATTTTGCTACAATCTCAGCCCAGCACTCCGACCTGGGAGCTGGAGTTAATGGGGGTGACCTCGGGTACATCGCTCGCGAAGATGTTGTTCCTGAATTCGCCCGAGCTGCTTTTAATCTTAATGTCGGGGATATTTCAGGGGTAATTCGTACTCAATTTGGCTATCACATTATTAAATGTGAAGATAAGCGGAATGACCGCCTTCACTTAAGACACATTCTGCTGGCAGTATTACCATCAGTGGAAGATACAATTCGAGTCAGAACACTGGCCGATTCGCTTCTGCAAGAAGCGAATAATGGTGGCGATTTTGCAGATATGGCTAAAGCTTTTTCTTCCGATACCACCACTTGTGCCCAGGGTGGTGAACTTGGTTGGTTCGCAACCAGTGAACTACCTGTCGAATTCACCTCTGAGATTGCAAACTGGTCGACTCCTGGCGAATATAAGGGACCAATCAAATCACAGTTTGGACTACATATCCTCAAACTACTCGACTATCAGGAAGAACGCCAGTATAGTATCGAAACAGATTTTGATGAGTTGAAAGAATTGGCTCGCCAGGAAAAAACTTCAAAGTTAATTGAGGAATGGGTTGAAGAAATCAAGGCTCATACCTACATCGAATATAAAATCAACTGACTATGCGGATTGATGATTACCTGTCTACTGTTGGTGTTATCAAACGACGCACAATTGCCAAGGAACTAGGACAGAATGGTCTTCTGGTAGTAAATGGTCGTACCATCAAACCAGCCTACCAGGTAAAATCAGGCGATGTTATCCGAATCAAAGGAAGCCACCCTCAAACTCTTGAAGTTATAGCATTGCCTTCTGGTTCCGTCCCCAAGGACCAGCGAAGCAAGTACTTCAAACAGATCATCACACAGACCCGATAAAACCATACAGTGAAAACACTTGCCATATTGCGGTCCTATTTTTGAAATATCTGAAAGTACAAGGATATCCACACAAAAAATAAATAGAAGTCGTGGCTTTCAGAAACTTTATAAGCTTTACATATCGTACGAATTAACGAATATATCTTTCGTTTTTCGAGTCAATCATACGAACAATCACATCGTGATCTTCCGTCTAATTTCTCAATATTCAACTTAACGTATTATCATTACACAAGTTATAAAAACCCTTGACTTGTCGAAAGTCAATCGGCATGCCGATTGTTAATAAGTAAACGGGGAAGTGTGAGTGTTACCAATGTAGCCTCGAGTGTTGGCATTGCGAGTGCTTCTTGAGGGAAAAAGGGGAGGCCGAGCAGGGACGCTCGACCAAAGAGAGCCACGCATTTAGGTCGAGGTAGCGCCGTCGGGTCCGGGATAAATGTTTGGGAAAGAATTCAGACAAGACCGAACCCGGCGGTGGTTTTTATATCCGGACACCAAGTTGCTAATCAAATATCACTCCATGATGTTGCTGAGTTATAGTTATCGACGTATTTCATCACATTAACTAAACAACGAGAAAGCCCCGGGAATAAAATCAACTATGTCACCAGCGATCATCGCTCGTTCGGTAAGATCTGAGGCGGCAAAGTCACCCGCCAGACCGTGAATATACACTCCACAGACAGCAGCATCGATGGCTTTCATACCCTGTGCTAGGAACGACCCAATAGCGCCGGTCAGAACATCCCCGCTGCCACCACTGGCCATACCGTTGTTACCGGTTGGATTTAAATAACAGGAACCATCGGGAGAAGATACCAGCGTAGGGCTGCCCTTAAGAACCAGCACACAATTTAGTTCTTTAGCCGTTGTAATCGCCAGTTCAATCCGTTCGAAAATATCAGTCGGTACCGCTTTGCCGGTAAGTCGTTTGAATTCACCCGGGTGTGGAGTAATAATCAGTTCAGTCCCCTCGGGGCGCTGCTTGAGCAGGTCCGCCTTGTTGTCAAAAGCATTAATACCGTCGGCATCGATTACAGTTGGTCGGTTAAGGTGGATAAGTACACGATGCAAGAGTTCCCTGGTTTCGTGGTGCTGGCCAATTCCGGGACCGATAGCCACTGAGTCGTGTTCCTCAATCAGCTTTCTTATTTCTCCCAGCCCACGCAGAGCCAAGGCTCCCTTTTTAGCTACATCCGGTAAAGGCCAGGAGGTAGCTTCCGTAACAAGGGTAGCAATAATTGGCAGAATCGTCTTGGGGCAACCAACTTTGACAAGACCGCATCCAGATCTCAAAGCCGCTTTTGCAACCAGAGCTGCAGCGCCGGTCATACCGGTGGAACCAGCCAGAACAAACATCTTGCCGAAATCTCCCTTGTGTCCGTCCGGTTTACGCTCCGGTAATCTCGAAGAAACCATTGATGAGGTAATCAAGTGTACATTCAGATCAAATTTATCAATAACCTCGTCGGGGACACCAATCGGCACCACCCTTGTCATACCAGCCAGTTCACGGCCGGGTGATAAATAGAGGCCATACTTTGGCAAACCCATAGTAAAATTATAGTCAGCGCAAACGACACTTCCCTCGTGCTGGCCGGTATCTGCGTTAAGTCCAGAGGGCAAATCAACAGAAATAATTGTAGTATTTTCCTGACGATTGATGTAATCGATCAATTCCCCAGTTATACCACGAGGGGAACCTGCGAAACCAGTTCCAAAGATGGCATCAATGAGGTAATCACATTCGAGCTGTTTAGGTAGGTCATCAATCGATGCGATTTCTTTGAGATTCATTCCAATACCAACCGCTCTATCAAAGTTGAGCCTTGCGTCTGGTGAAAGTTTATCGATCGGACCGATGAAATAAATATTGACATTGGCGCCCATCTCGAAAAGATAACGCCCAACGACAAAACCATCGCCCCCATTGTTCCCTTTGCCACAAATGACAGCAACGGTTTCTTTTTCCATATTAGCAATGATGTTGTAAGCTACAAACTGTGCAACCCCTCGACCAGCATTCTCCATCAATTCAGGGCCGGGAATGCCATAGTTGTTAATAGTCTCATTATCAATACGGCGAATCTGTTCCGATGTAACTAGTTTCATGACTTCTTTTCCCTGAATGATTTTTTGCCCTTATTGGAACGCTCGTTGTATTTGCCCGAATCTGTGGGTATTTTTTTAGATAGCGCATACTTCACCGCTGGAAACAGTTCTGAGAAAAATTTGAGTTTTATACCTTTCTTTATCTCAGGTGGCAGTTCCTGAGCATCCTTGCGGTTATCTTCAGGTAGTAAAACGCTCTTAATGCCAGCTCGATATGCTGCCAACAGCTTTTCTTTGAGTCCGCCAATGGGCAAAATTGTACCGCGCAGCGTTATCTCGCCTGTCATAGCCATAAAGGACTTAACTGGACGGCCGGTCAACAGCGATGCCAGCGCTACGACTATAGTAATGCCCGCCGACGGACCATCTTTCGGGGTAGCTCCTGCCGGGACATGAATATGTATTTCGTGATCCTCAAAAACCTTAGGGTCAATCTTCAATTCGTGGCAATTGGAACGTATGAATGACAACGCAGCTAGCGCTGATTCTTTCATTACGTCTCCGAGTTGACCGGTAAGAGTAAGCTTGGCCTTACCCGGCATCGAAGTAGCTTCGATAAAAAGCAGTTCCCCTCCTACAGATGTATAAGCCAACCCCGGCACTACACCCACCAAGCCCTGCCTGCTGAGCACTTCGCGGGAAAATCTCTCCGGACCAAGCAGTTTGGGGATATCTTTGCCGGTTACTTTGATTTTCTTTCGCCCACCACCAGTAGCCACTTTGCGAGCTGCCTTGCGGGCTACTGAAGCAATCTCTCGCTCTAAATTACGGAGGCCAGCTTCACGTGTATAACTGTCAATGATAGCCTTTATAGCTGAATCTGCCAGAGCTAAGTTCTTAACAGTTAAACCATGGTTGTCGAGTTGCTTTGGGATCAAGTGTCGCTTTGCGATAGCCAGTTTCTCCAAATCGGTATAACCCGGAAGACGGATTGTTTCCATGCGATCACGCAAAACCGGTGGGATTGGTTCTAGCCAATTGGCCGTAGTTATAAACATCACTTTTGACAGGTCGAACGAGATTTCCAGGTAGTGATCGGAAAAACTGTCATTTTGCTCCGGGTCGAGTACCTCCAACAACGCTGATGAAGGGTCGCCGCGGAAATCAGAACCAAGTTTATCAACTTCATCGAGCATAATAACCGGGTTATTCGAACCACATCGCTTGATAGATTGGATAATACGTCCCGGCATAGCTCCAATGTAGGTTCGCCGATGCCCCCTTATTTCGGCCTCATCACGCATACCGCCCAGAGAAACTCTGGCAAACTCCCGCCCCATAGCCCGCGCTATTGATTTACCAAGCGATGTTTTGCCAACACCAGGAGGTCCAACGAAACATAGGATCGGTCCCTTGATATCTGCCTTCAATTTGCGTACAGCCAGATGTTCTAAAATACGATCCTTTACCTTATCAAGGTCAAAGTGATCCTCGTCCAGTACTTTCTTGGCTCGTCTGAGATCAAGTTTATCATTTGTAGATTTATTCCATGGTAAAGTTACCAAAATGTCCAGATAGGTCCGTGCGACCGTATACTCAGCCGAGGATGGATTCATGTGAGACAGTCGATCGAGTTCTTTACGCGCTGCCTGTTCGGCGTATTCAGGCATTTCAGCTTCCTTAATACGCAACTCGAATTCCTCCAGTTCGGAGGTTTCATCCCCGTCGCCAAGCTCCTTCTTGATAGCTTTCATTTGTTCTCGCAGGATGTAGTCCCGCTGTGATTTCCCAAGCTCACTAGCTGCCTGAGCCTGTATCTTATGTGACAATTCAAGAACTTCGATTTCTTTTAGAATCGCCGCATAAAGCTTGCTCATCCGCTTGTAAACATCAGCTTCAGCCAGAAGCTGCTGTTTTTGCGCCATAGGAATATTCAGATTCGATGCTATATAATCAGCCAGTTTGGATGGTGTGTCCTGGTTGATAGCGGAAACATGAAACTCATCAGACAGGTACGGCGCCATCTCGGTAAGTGATTTAATTCGCTCGAGAATGATACGCTGAAGCGCCTCCGTCTTCACAGTGTCATGCACAGTTTCCTTTATTTCCTCAACCTCAGCCATCATCAAATTGCTTGAGCCAGTAAATCGCCGGATGCGGATGCGAGTGAGCCCCTGGATAAGAAAGCGAACGGTTCCGTCCGGAAAACGGAGCATCTTCAGAATACTACCAGAACATCCAATGTGGTACAGATCTTCCGGTCTTGGGTTTTTCTGCGTGGGATCCTTTTGGAGAAATAACCCGATTCTTGATCCGCGCATAAGGGCGTCATCTACCAACCGAGCCTGGTCTGTGTCCTGGATCATCAATGGCACAACCAGATACGGGAAAACCAGAGTCTCCTTCAACGGTAGAACGGGCAGTATCCGCGAGTCTATTATCTGTAGTTTTTGTTTTTCATCAGTAGAGTCAATCACGTTTTCCTCTCAGGCTTGGGAAAAGAGTCGCATTGAGTTTTTTATCAGTATCGGCAATCAATTCGCACATATCAACAACAGAGATATCACATTAGAGCTCCAGTTTTATTCCTGCTTTGTATTATAGGGCTATTTTCTACATAAGGAAAGATATCGGCGACTTTTAAAATAAACGACAGTTGATAGTGTCTACACAACTGTGAGAACATCTCATTTTTATCATCACATGCTATACGTTAAATCGAAACAGGATGACATCGCCATCCCGGACAATGTATTCCTTACCCTCGAGTCTGGTTTTTCCTGCAGCTCTAAGCGCTGCAAGAGTCTTGTACTCTATATAATCTTCAAATGGAGTCACCTCAGCGCGGATAAAACCCTTCTCGATATCGGAATGAATAACTCCGGCCGCTTTCTGAGCGATGGTACCCGCCTTGATTGTCCAGGCTCTGGTTTCCGGTTTTCCGGTCGTTAGAAATGATATTAATCCCACCAGCGAATACGATTTCTGGATAACCTGTTCAACGGCAGGAGTTGAGATACCGAGATCGGACATGAATTCGGCACGTTCGTCATGGTCGAGAGTCACCAGTTCCGCCTCGATTTTGCCACACACCACCGCAATTTCACGCATACCCTTTGATACAAATGACGAATATTGTTGATAAATATCATCAGCTTGAGGGAGTTTTTCTTCGGCTATATTGAGCACTATCAACAACGGTTTCTGTGAAAGGAAAGTGTACCCTCTCAGCAGTTTCTCGTCCTCAGGCAGCAGGTCTAGTTCAATCAACGATTTTTCATTTTCTAACCAGTCGCGGCAGGTCTGGAGTAACTCTATTTCACGTATCCCCGATTTGTCACCAGTCAGCTTTACCCGTCGTGATTTCTTCTCAAGATTGTTCTCAACCACAGTCAGATCAGCCAGGATCATCTCGTCTATCAGAGATGGAATATACCGTTGTGGGTCGGATTGAAGTGAAAAGGCATCAATCACCATGATGAGAGCATCCATCATTCGCAAATCATGGCTGATTTCCAACGCACCTGATTCCTTGCCTTTTCCGGTAAAACCGGGAGCATCAAGGAACTCGATCTCAGCGTGGGTGACTTTCTTAGGTTGCTCCAGCTCGGCAAGCTTGTCTACTCGTTCATCAGGGACTTTGATAATGGCTCGATGTGATGTTTGCGAGTAGTCGCCGACCGCTTCCTGCTGACCGGAAGCGGCATTAAAAATAGTCGTTTTGCCACATTGTGGCTTACCTATTATACCAAGTTTCATTGAGCCAATAGTAGCGGAATAAAACCCATTAGGCAAGCGTGAAGTTGGTTTGGAAGTCTGCGCTGGGGAAAGACGCCTTTATTGGTGATTGTTGTACAGCATATCCAGAATTTCAGAAGAAATTTCCTCGATTGCACGACGGGTAACATCGATAATCCGCCAGTCTCCTTTGGCAAACAAATGACGACTGAATCGCAACTCCTCGCGAATTTCATTAATATCGCTATATTTCTCAAGTTCAGCATGACCGTTAGCGGAGTGGGCCAAATGATACGACCGTTCTTGGCGCACCTGAAGCAAAGTGTCCGGTTGCATAGTCAGACAGATCACTTTGTTTTTGTCTATAGGTTCTAGCTTGGTTAATATATATGATTCCATTGAAGTCGAGGTAAAAATTGGAATGTTAGCTACTTTGACACCATGGTTGCAGGCAAGATACATGCTGATTGGTGTCTTGCAAGTACGCGAAAGTCCCAGCAAAACAACATCAGCTTCCTCAATCAACATTCCACGACCGTCATCATGCTCTACGGTATAGCCAATAGCGTCGATCTTTTTATAGTATCGGTCATCAATTTTTTGAAGAATTCCAGGCTCAAAATCCGGATGCATACCAAGAAATTTCGACATTGTTTCAACTACTGGCCTGAGAACATTAAGATGCAGGATATTTCTTTTGTGCAGGTGTTCATGCAGATACTGAGCAAGATCTCCTGATATAATCGAGAACACAATCAGGTAATCGTTTTCGATCTGTTTGAGTATTTTATCACATTGTTCGGTATCGCGCACTCCCTGGTAAGTACGCACCACGGTGTATTCCACTTTCTTGCGAACATACTGGGCAAGGACAGCATCCATCAGTCGCCTGGCGGTTTTTCCGGTACCATCGGAGATGATTACAATCTTTTTTATGTCATCCATATTATATTCCTTACCTTGAAATGAAGAACAGCATTTGAAATCATGTTGTCAACATTGACAATCAAATTGCCCGGGGTAGTTTCAACAGCGCGAACTTAGAAATATTTCAAGCTTTTTTGTTACAAGCAACGGCTACTTGGTAATTTCTCATCGCCAAGAGTTTTTCCTGTCGCTCGCGGATCATCGCTTCGGTCATAGAGAAATCGGGACCGGTATTCTCAATCATCACAGATGAAGTACACGAGGCATAACATCCAGCCCGACGAATATCACCACCACTTTTGAGGAACTCAAATGTGAATCCGGCCATATAGGTGTCACCAGCGCCGGTTGAATCCAGCAGATCAATGCCATATGGAGGAATGTCATAGAATTGATTGCCGTCGTAAATGATTGAGCCAAGTTCGGCCAATGTGACGATAACGATTTTCGGTCCCCAGGCGTGGATGATTTTCGCTGCCTCGTACGGGTTATCGCGGCAGTCGATTCCGGTAAGAATCTGCCCTTCAAGCTCGTTAGGCTTGACAATGTCAAACTGTCCCAGGGCATCTTGGATGCCATCAACTTTTTCGTGATATATCCGCCCGTCTTTGTCTGCCCCTCTTATCAATCCCTGTGGATCGCAGAAAAACAGGCCGTCGAAAGTTTCACGAATACGATGAATATTCTCAAATGATACTTCGCCCAGAATCGGACCAATCAGAATCGCCTTGGAATCCGTATACCAAGCTGGATTGATTTCGCCAATATCGGCTGCCCGCCCCAGAAGATCGAGCGTGCGGTTGCCGAAATCGTCATAATAGATAAGAGAAAAACCCCCGGTCTCTTTAGAGGGAACAACCACATGCTCTATGCCATGTTTGGCTAGGTCGGTGATGAACTGATCTTTGTAATCGTCGCCAACCGCCCCCACCAAACGGGTCGGCTCGTCCATTTTGGAGAGTGCCAGCACGGCGTTGGTGGAGCATCCGGAAAGAACGCGGCCGTCCGGGTTGACCTTTTTTGTTTTGATATAGTCGTAAACAGGATTACCGATAGCTGTTATCACAGGGAAGACCCTTTAGATTATAGTTCTTGATAAAAAGTAGCACACTACGAAAACACAAATTTGAGGGAGCAAACAATAAGAAGCTTTGTCCCTCATCAGACTTCGCGCTTGTCTCCGAGGACCTTTTTGGTGTAGACCAGTCTCTGGGCGGCAGTTATAAACGAGGTAACACCAACGATTATCAGTGCTACTTCAAGCCATCCGCCGCGCGGCCAGGCACCAACCGGAATATACCACTCCAGCAAGGAGCCAATAATAATGAGAATAAACTTTTCCAGCCTCCCCATAATTCCGACAGCGCAGTTCTCGAGCTTTCCCATAGACTCAGCTGCTGCGCGAGTATACGATGCAATTATCATTCCAAACAGAGCGAAAAGCCCCCATCCCGGATGAACACGCCCCGACAGGGTGATCCCAGCCAGAATGAAAAACTCGCCATATCGATCAAAAACATGATCAAGAATGCCACCGAAAACAGTGCCCATGTTACCCGCTCGCGCGGTGGCTCCATCAAGCATATCTGTAAATGAGGATACGATCATCCAAAAAACACCCCACAACCACTCTCCCTGCCAGAAAAAGATACCGGAAACTATGGAGCAGAAAAACGAAATGATCGTGATAACATTGGGCTTGAAACCCAGCTTAACACAGATACGCCCGAGAAAAAGCGATGATTCCTCGTAAAACTGTCGTTTTCGTTCATTTATCGTCGGCAAAACCGCGATTCCTTTTCCAGCCTAACCTAAGCAATAATATATGAAATTGAACGCTAGAGTCAATGGGTTGAGAGCTGGTTATACTCATCCACAAGTTCGGCAATTTGTTCCTCATTCCACCCCTTCTGATGGGCTAACTCCGCCAGTGTACCCCAGAATGGTTCACCACAAACAACACAGGGCAAGTCGTGTCTGATTAAGAAACCGACTAAATCGTAGTGGACTTTAATGAACTCTTCAATATTTGTTTCTGGTTTTAGCTTCATAACTCCATGATTTTGTATCTCACCATGTTATAAAGGGCTTGTTGATAAACCCAAGTCAGCGATACCATGAGGGCGGAGACAAGCCCCGCCGCTACGCGAGAGGGGATTGAAATCCCGCGTAGCGGGCAGCTTTACGTCACCCGTTCTCAAAACCGCACTCTTAACAAACTTGCACATATGACACTTTTTCAACAAGCCCTAAATGATGGGCTACCTTGTTCTACACAAACATTGCAAAATTGCAGAATTTCTATCCGTCTTTTATGATTCACTCTGCATTGATAATCATCTACTGTTCTTCAACGCTTGTTTCATAGCTTCGATGACATTCACCGGCGTTGGGTCAACTTTGTTAAGAATGGCCAGATAGTATGAAACGAAATCGCCTAATTGAACAAGGCTCAACATACGTTCCAGCGGCCTTTCACCACGTGAATGAACATCAATGACTTCAACCTCCCGCGATTGGATGATGTCTTTAGCGATATTCATCCTTTGCCGAATCTGAGTGTGATCATCCATATCGCGAAGAATAACAACCATCAGATGGTCTTTATGTTGCTCAATAGTCTCCGACCATGCGACCAGCTCATTGTGATTGAACTCAGAAAATTGGTTAGTATAAGACATGTTCTTGGAGTTCTCGCACAGTTGTCCTTTCCAACGCAATCCAACAGCGTCGGTGAGAGTAGGGCCGGTATAAATAATCACAACTTTCTGGTGCATCTTTTCCGCAAGAAGCTTGGCTGGGTTTAAAGTTGTGTCATTGTCTTCGATGTACTTATCACGGTATTTCTGCAACGCAGCTGAAGCGTGTTCGATCTCCTTCACTATCTTTTTCACTAAACCTATTTTCTCAAAGAAGACCAGTAAAGGAACGAAAGAATATCCTAAAGCGGCACGAGGTTGAAGACCGGTCGGTAGTTTCGCCAGAGGAATATCGTTAAGTTTGGCCAGATCACCAAGCAATCCGCCAGTGCTTATAGCTACTAACATCGCTTTGCGCTTTATAGCATCATCAATTGCCGATAGCGTCTCCTCGGTGTTGCCACTATAAGATGACGCAATAACCAGAGTTTCGTCATCAACATATTCAGGCAATACGTAGTGACGACAAATATCAAACGGTACAAGCAGTCTCGTAGACAGAAAGCTCCGCAGGAGTTCAGCCCCAATAGCAGAACCGCCCATACCAATCACCACAATGTTCTTGATTCCCAGAAACTCAGATGGGTTAAGTTGCCACAGCTTGCCGACCTTCAGAGCGTCAGCTATCTGTTCTGGGAAGTCAAAGATACTGTTATACATATTTGCGGGATCAAACGTCCTAATTTGATCAACATCATCAAGAATACTCAAAGTATCATTCCTTATAGTGATCTATCCCTATTGTTGTTTACCTTTTTTGCGAATCCTTCATATCATAAAGGCGGTCCATCATTGTACTAAGCGATCCGCTGGAAATCACCGGACCGACTAAACGCTGAATAAGACCGAAATCGATCTTTTTAATTACACGGCAGACATCTACAATGCGGTTGGGGCTCATCGACAGTGTGTCTACGCCCATACCAATCAGAAGAGGTACTGCCACGGTATCACCAGCTAATTCACCACATACTGAAACAGGAATCCGATTCCTGTGGCTGGCATCAACGACCATTTTTATCATATTAAGCACGGCCGGGTGTAATGGATTGTATAAACTAACTACCCTTCTGTTCGTTCGATCAGCAGCCAGAACATATTGAGTAAGATCGTTGGTCCCAATTGAGATAAAATCCACACTTTTAGCAAGGTTGTCAGCTGTCAGTGCTGCTGAAGGTACCTCGATCATAATACCGAGTTCTATATTGGGATCATATTTGATACCTTTGCGTCGTAGGCTGAGTTTCACCCGGGAAATAAGCTTCCGAGCACGGCTAATTTCGGAGAGGTCAGAAATCATAGGCAGCATAATCTTAACGTTATGTCGCACTGATGCCCGCAGGATAGCGCGTAACTGAGTTTTAAAAACAGCACTCATATCAAGCAATGAGCGAATACCTCGCCACCCTAAAGCCGGGTTGTCTTCAGCAGGCCAATCGGACTGAACTGCCAGTTTATCATAACCAAGATCAAAGGCACGCAGTATAACCGATGCCGGAGCAAACTTTTCTGCAATTGTCGAATAATATTGGTACTGGGTTTCCTCGTCTGGAAATTCATTATGAGCCAGATAAAGAAACTCTGTCCGGTATAAACCAACAGGAATTTGTCTTGCTGCCAGAATATCGTCAGCTGGACCGGGAAGGCTCAGGTTGGCGGCAATGCCAACCTCATAACCGTCGGCAGTCACCGGAGGAAGTGGACTGAGCTCCCTGATTCGTTTCAACAACGCTGGTCCCAGGCGCTTGCGACGACGCTGGTACTTAGTCCATTCTTCATCGGTTGGATTGATGATTACTTCGCCAATTGTACCATCAACAATCAAGCGACACTTATTAGGAATGGACTTCCATCCCTCCTCAGCAAGTATTACCGGCAGTATTAACGACCGAGCGATCAATGCCATATGAGAATCTGTACCACCTTCCGCGACCACGAATCCTACAGCCTTCAGGTCACGGTAGGTTACAACATCATTAGGAGTCAGAACCTTACTGACAACAATTGTATTAGGTGGAAGTTTCTTAGATTTCGTTTCTCCACCACTAAGATGTGATAGCACCTTCCCGGCAACAGCTTCAATATCAACAACCATCTGACGCATATAATGATCAGAGGATAGTTTAATTGGAGCGATGGCATCCTGAACAGCTTTACTGTAAACAAAAGCTGCGTTGCGCCTAAGGGATCGTATTTGCTTCTTGACATCTTTTAGAAACTCATAGTCTCCGGCAATAAGTAGTTGCGCGTCAAAGATTTTAACTACCGGGCCACCAGCCTTACGCAAGGCTGATCGGCGCATCGCATATAACTCCTCTATAGTGGTTTCTATGGCAATTTCTAAAGTGTCTATCTCAGTAGATATTAGCGAAGCTGGAATAGCAATCTCAGCCACATGAAAATCACCCGGAAGGACAACATGGGAAACCCCGAGGACAATTCCATTTGAGATAGATACGCCCTGTATAACCTGTCTTTTGCTACTCATAACCACTCGCAGTCCAAGTTTATACAAACGTACATTATAATCAAATGATCAGAAGTAAGGCAAGGAGAATATCAGTCCATTTCACCAAAGCCGGAAGCAATTATATCAAGAATCGCCCGCATGGCTTCTTCTTCGTCGGGACCGTCAACTTCGATAATCAACTTCGATCCCATTTCAGCGGCGAGAGTCATTACACCCATAATAGATTTACCATTGACGGGATGTCCGTCTTTGGTCAGAAATACACTGGATTCAAACTGTGATGTGACATTCACCAAAACAGCGGAGGGGCGTGCATGCAGACCGAGTTTGTTAATTATAGTGGCTGTCTTTCTTAGCATGAAAAATCTTCATCTAAAATAAAGCGTTTCCCTGACAGTTCCCGGATCACACCCTTAAGTTCAAGAGCCAACAGGAGCTGTGTTAATTCATCAATCGGCAATTCCACGGCTCGAGATATCTGATCGATCTGCATCGGATCACCGGTAAACAGATCAACAATCCTGCGTTCAACATCGGTCATATCAGGTAATCTTTTGAACTTTCGCGTTACCACATCGCCGTGGAGAGCTGGTAATTCACGATAGATATCCTCCACCGATGTCACCAATGAAGCGCCCTTCTTGATGAGTTCATTGGACCCTACACAAGTGTTGACACCCGGGAAACCCGGGACGGCAAAAACCTCGCGATTTTGATCGATTGCATGAGTTGCTGTGATAAGAGCACCCGATTTGTGGCCGGCCTCTATAACCACAACCCCATTCGAAAGTCCTGAGATAATCCGATTTCGCTCAGGGAAGAAGGCTCGATCCGGGCGAGTGCCGGGAAAATACTCAGAGTAGATACAACCTGAAACTGCTATATCTTTAGCCAGACGTTTATTAGTGGGCGGATAAACATAATCAAGCGAACTGCCCCAGACTGCTACCGTGCGGCCACCAGCAGCAAGAGCTCCAGCATGAGCAGCCGTGTCGATACCATCAGCCATCCCCGATACCACTACAATTCCATCTGAAGCCAGATGTTTAGCCAGATTGTGGGCAAACATTCGCCCGCCTTCAGAAGGATGACGAGTGCCAACAATAGCGATCATCCGATCTTCAGGCTTCGCCGCTAATCCACTGCGAAACAAAAGTGGGGGAGCTGAAGTGATTTCAGCCAACACCTCGGGGTACTCTTCATCACCCGGGAATAGAGCTGTCCAATCCAAAAGATCAACACGGCGAGCAATCTCGGCCGCCTTGTTTTCATCGAATTTCTCTTTGATCGTTCCTGCCATTGAGCGGGAGATGCCTTTTACCGAAGAAAGAGCCTGAATCGAGGCTGTTCTCACCGCTTTGGCGGATCCAAAAGTTTGAATTAACTTATTTAATCGTCCGCGACCTACACCCGGCACAGACAACAGTCCAATAGTGTCAATCAACCTTTTTTGTTGTTCACTGTTTATCAAGAGCTCTCTCTATCGCCTGAAGAAATCTGTCCGCACCTTTCCGAGCAACCGCTGACAGAGCAATATAATCGTTTGGCCATTCTGCACAAATCTCTTTTAGATCGTCATCACTGACAGTGTCAACCTTTGTAATCACCACCAGTGATGGTCGCTGTAGTAAGGACGGGTCAAAACTGTTTAATTCCTGCTTGAGCAATTCGAGCGTTTTATCCATGGAAATGTCGTTGATATCAATAATGTAGACTATCAGTCGTGTTCGCTGAATATGCTTGAGAAACTGATGCCCCAGCCCTTTTCCTTGAGAGGCGCCCTCGATAAGACCGGGAATATCAGCCATAACGCAAGATTTGAACTCCCGAAATCTGACAATACCAAGGTTCGGGACCAAGGTCGTGAAGGGATAATCAGCGATCTTTGGTCGGGCGGCTGAAAATGAGGCCAGAATAGTTGATTTGCCGGCGTTGGGCAACCCTACCAGTCCAACATCAGCCAGAAGTTTTAGCTCCAATCCCAAACGGAGCTCCTGTCCGGGTTGTCCTGGTGTAGCTTTGCGTGGCGCTTGGTTTGTGGCCGATTTGAAATGGTCATTCCCAAGACCACCCTTGCCACCTTTGGCTAACACTATCCGTATCCCTGGCTCATCAAAATCCGCTACCAGTTCACCAGTTTCCAGATTCTTAACCAGTGTCCCGACCGGAAGGCGAAGTTCTATGTGGGGTGCGGATTTTCCTGTTTTCATACTGCCTGATCCCGGTTGACCGTTCTTGGCTTTGTAGCGACGGCGGTAGCGAAAATCCAGCAGGGTAGTCAGTTGCGGGTCAGCTACTCCGATAACATCTCCGCCGCGACCGCCATCACCGCCATCAGGTCCGCCCTTGGGAACGAACTTCTCGGTATGGAAAGATACGCATCCGTGCCCACCGTTTCCGGCAGAGACCTCAACTTCAACATAGTCAACAAACATGGCTTCAATATCTTGATATGTTGGAAAGAAGTCAAATTATGAGTGAGGAGGTTTGAGCTTGCATAAGTGAACCTTACAGTGTAAGTATTACTATTGAGAAATAATTACTTTAATAGCGGGAAATAACCATTGACTGCCCTGGCGCCCCATAGCTTGGGGCTTGTTGATAAAGTATTCTAAGTGCAAGTTTGTTGAGAGTGCGGTTTTGAGAACGGGCGACGTAAAGCCGCCCTCTACGCGGGATTTCAATCTCCTCTCACGTAGCGGCGGGCCTTGTGTCCGCCGTTGGATTGTTGGGA
>QNAG01000013.1 GCA_003641415.1 Candidatus Zixiibacteriota bacterium
ATCTTCCCAACCCCCAGATTCCGACGCTAGCCGGATTCGAAGTATACTCTCAAGGGCGGTCAAGCAATTTCAGCATTATCAACGGTCAGGTCAGTTCCTCTGTTACCTATCGCTATTTGCTAATGCCTCTCAAGCATGGGACATACGTTATAGACAATATTGCCATTGTTTATGCCAGCCATCGCTACAAGGGGAACCCTGTCGAACTAACTGTGCTGAATACTGGAACCTCTGCATCGCCGCAGCTTCAAGACGAAGCATCGGAGACAAGCAGTCGCGGAAAGGACTATTTTTTAGAAGCTGTTGTTGACAAGAAAAATCCGTACATCAATGAGCAGGTAACCCTCACTTTGAAGTTTTGTGTAGCTGTACAGTATTACGGAAGTCCAGAACTCTCGGAGCCTACAACCACAGGTTTCTGGACGGAACTTCTCGGTAACAAGGCACCTTACAGACAAAAAATAAACAATCGCATTTATAAAGTTATTGAGCGGAAATATGCCGTGTTTCCGACACAAACAGGCGATCTCACGATCGGACGGGCTACAATTCGCGTCAATGTCCCTGCACGAAGTAGCAGGGGAAGGGATCCCTTTGGAATGTTCGGTGATTTCTTTAACACTGGTAAGGAAGTGGCTGTCAACAGTGAGCCAATCAGAATAAATGTTCGCCCTCTACCTGACAAGGGTCGTCCATCAGATTTTACAGGTAGCATTGGTGATTTTAAGATCAGTGCTTCAGTTGACAAACGTGAGGTGGAAGTCAACCAACCTGTAACTCTAACGCTGCGCATCACTGGAACCGGCAATATTAAATCAGCAGCAGAGCCTGTTATACCTGAATTGGATGAGTTTAGAATTTACCGTGCTTCCAGCAGCGAGAACATAACAAAGATCAAAGATCGCATCGGTGGCACTAAAGTTTATGAAGAAGTTTTCATTCCAAAACATCCCGGGACACTGAAAATTCCAGCTATCTCGTATAATTATTTTGTTCCATCGGAAAATCGTTACCAAACTATCACTACGAAATCCATAAATCTGCGAGTTACCAAACCTGAAGGCTATGCTGCATCGTCTGATGTTCCATATACTCGACCTGGTTTGATAATCAGCAGTGATGCGCGGGATATCCGATACATCAAGGATGATATTGGAGAGACTACGCCTATTGGACGTTTGATTATTAGAACACCTGTGTTCTTAATGGTCAATGGACTTCCGATACTGGTTCTGGCTGGGATGATTCTGGTTCGAAGACGACGAGAACGTATGGCATCCGATATTAGTTATGCCAGGTCTCGGCAAGCAAGCAAAGCAGCAAGAAAGCGTCTGGCTCAAGCTAAATCGTTATCATCTCCCAATAAGGCAGGGGATTTCTTTGCCGAAGTTCATCTGGCTCTGATATCTTATATTGCTGATAAGTTAAATGTTTCCCCGCACGGCTTGACGGCAGATAACATCAGTGAACTTTTGGCAGAACGCTCCGCTGATGAAGAATTAATTGGGGATATTGGAGCAATTTTGCAGAGGTGTGACTATGGGCGATTTGCTCCCGCCTCTACGACGCAAGCGGAAATCGAGGAGTTGCTATCGACAGCTGAACAGATAATGATCCGACTGGAGGAAGTACGTTTTGCGTAGTTTCGTAACTATAGCCACTATCGTGCTGATTATGTCTGTGAGTACTGTAGCCTCACCTGCTACGGATAGTCTGTTTTCAGCAGGAAACAAAGCCTTCGAAAATAAAAACTTCGAGACCGCTATTGCTAACTATCTTGTCATACTCGATCAGGATATTGAATCAGCAGCGCTATATTATAATCTTGGTAATGCTTATTTCAAGTCCGGTGATATAGGGAGAGCCGTACTCAATTATCGCCGAGCGTTAAGACTGGCGCCATCCGACGAGGATATCGTTAATAATCTTGAATTTGTGCGACAGTTCTCCAGGGTACAGATGGAGGGAGTGCAGCTTAACCCAATCAACAACTTTATGGATTCTCTTGTTGGATCTTACCGTCTTGACACTTTAGCATGGGTAACTTCAATTCTGTTTGTTCTGACTTGCATATTATTGATGGGTCGTTTGGGATTGGGATACAATAACCTATTATTGCGAGTAACAACCGTAGTTGTTCTGATTATTTTGGTGGGGCTATCAGGATTGACTACTTACAAGTATCGAACTGACTTCCTGACTCGTTGGGGGGTGGTGATTGCTAACGAAAGCCAGGTACTATCAGGGCCGGAAGAGGGAGCCGAGCTCGAGTTTGAGGGTGCTCCAGGTCTGGTAGTGGAAATCTTATCTGAGACGAGCGAATACTACAATGTACTATTTGAAAATAAGCGGCGTGGTTGGATAAAGAAGTCTCATCTGGCTGAAATATAGTTTTTCACAAAGGTTACTTTCCCTTTATTTAATTGACACTTATATTTTAGGGTTCTATCTTTATTGATATCGATCGCAATGGGGAGAAGAATGAGCGACTATGATTTGGAAGAAGAAACAGTTCTGGGGAACTATTATTGCGGTTGCTCTGCTTGCATTTTGTGTAAAAGATATATCCCTTAGTGAGTTGAAGTCACTTTTTTATCGCGTTAACATCCTATATATTTTCCTTGCCCTGATAAGTTCTTCTGTTTTCATAGCCTTCAAAGCCATACGCTGGAAGCTAATTGTTGCGCCACAGAAGAGTATTCCTATATGTCGCAGCCTAACGCTTTACTCTGCTGGACAGGTATTGAATATTCTCATGCCTGCACTCACTGGACAATTAGCCAGGATATTCCTTTTTGCTCAGAAAGAAGGATTGCGTAAAACCTTCGTTTTCTCTACGATTGTTCTGGAGGTTCTTTTCGATTCCATAACGCTAGTAATTTTTCTGATGCTGACTTCACTGGCTTTTGTTTTTCCAGAAGAATACCGCTCTGTCAGTTGGATTGTTGCAGCTATCACGTTGATGTTTATGGCTGGTCTATATGTCCTCCTGCACTATCACAAATCTCTTGAGGAATACAGCCATAGTCACTTAAGATCTCACTGGCCTAGTCTCTATGTTGGTGTAAAGAAATTTATCCGCAGTTTCTGTAAGGGCATTGAATTACTTCGTTCCAGCCAACATTTGGCAGGATCGTTATCATTGTCATTGCTTTTATGGACAGCACATATGCTGGTAGTCTTTTTTCTATTCAAAGCATTTGATCTTGACTTGCCTTTGGCAGCAGCAGCAGCAGTTATGATTGTAAACACTCTGGCCTTGATGGTTCCTATCACTCCCGGGAATGCTGGAACCTTTGAAGTAGCAGTCAGCACTTCATTGGCTGCTTTTTCGGTAAACAGGTCCGATGCTGTAATGTTTGCGTTGGCTTTGCATATACTGGACATTATTCCAATGTGGTTTTTTGGCGCTGCTTTTCTGCGCAGCGAGCGAGTTTCGATAAGTGACATTAAGGAAAAACATGAAGACGAAGAGCTGTTTGATCATGTGTCTGAAGAAGGCATTCTAATTGATGACAAGGAGAGAGTATGATAAAATCATTTCTCTACTTGCCAAATGAGAATATCAAGGTTATGGAGGGCATTCAGGATTTTGACGAGATAGTGAAAACCGAAGGCAGTGTGGTGTGGATAGACATGTGCAATCCAACTGATAAGGAATCGTTTATTCTCACACATGATTTTCGATTTCACCCTCTGGCAATTGAGGATGTGATCTCAGAGAAACCTCGAACGAAAATTGATGATTATGATAGATACCTTTTTCTAGTGTTCCAGATTGTTGATTATATTGGCAGAGAAGAGGGATTAAAGATCGGGGAAATTGATCTGTTTCTCATCGACAACGCTTTAGTAACAGTACACTACGACGATCACCGCATCTTTGATTATCTCTATCATCGGGCAGAGCGAGACGAGAGGTTGATGGGTAGAGGGGTTGATTTTCTTTTTCATGCTGTTATTGATAATATTGTAGATAACTATAACTCAACGCTCGATATCCTTGAATACGATATCGATCAGATCGAAGATGACGTTCTCGGGGGAGAGGCTGACGAGGAGACTCTTAATACAATCTTTACGCTACGCAGAGACATAGTTCACCTTAAACGGATAGTGATGCCTCAAAAAGAGGTGCTTTCTCGTTTGTCGCGCGAGCAATTTCAGCAGTTATCAAGTAAAGTGTCAGTATATTTCTCAGACATCTATGACCATCTGGTGCAAATAGATGACATATCAAATTTTCACCGAGAAATCCTTAATTCATCTCTTGAAGTTTATTACTCCTCAATTTCAACCAGAACTAATGCTATCATTAAGGTACTGACCATTTTTACGGTACTGTTTATCCCTCCTACATTTCTTGTGGGACTTTGGGGAATGAACTTTGAGTTTATGCCTGAACTTGATTGGGAATATGGGTACTTTTTTGCCTTAGGGATAATGTTAATGGTGGTCCTCGGTTTGGTAATCTTCTTTCGCAAAAAAAAGTGGCTGTAGTTAGTTGATTATTCTTGAAACATTTCTTGACATTTCCCGATATATATGTACATAGATACCGACTGGTAGGTATGTAAGGGATATTATGAAGGTTAAGAAAACAAGAAGAATTAAGCAGAGCCCGAAATTACCCGCAGAAACTCGCCGCTATCAGTTGCTTAAAGCCGCACACAAACTCTTTGACAAAAAGGGGTACCGGGCCACTACACTGGACGAGATCGCTCATGGGGCAGGCTTGACTAAGGGCGCTGTGTATCATCATTTTAAGAATAAAGAAGCGATACTGTTGGAACTCACACATTTGATTCTCAACGCCTATAAAGACGGTGTCCGTGATTTACCAAAAGGAAGTCTGAGACCTGGCGATCTCATTCTACACTTGAAAGAAATTGACGAAGGTACATCTATGCATAAGGCTAGGTACAATATGTCCTTACTGGTGGAAGTCATTAAAGTAAAACAGGTACGACAGACAATTGAAGATGGATATGAGGAATTTCTAAAGCTTTGCGACCGTTGTCTTGATCCCAGTCTGGTCCGGTCCAGAAAAATGATACGTCAAATAACAATCCTGACCGTGAATTTCTACGATGGTCTTTGCTGGGGAGCCTTCATGTACCCAACCCACATAGATTTTGACAAGCAAGCCAGCTTGTTTGCTTCTCTTTTTAATAAAGAAAAGTCGGACAACATGAAAGCACAGAGAGCAAAATGAATAGAAAAAAAATACAAACTTTGTTATTAAAAACTTCGTGTTGCAGAGCAAATCTTAAAAGAGTTATAGCTTTGTGCGTTGCGTTGGTAATTGTCGCTCCAGCTTTGCCAGTTTCCGCTAATCAAATCAAACTGACGGTGGACAAAGTCAGACATCAGGCACTGGCTTTTAATCGCCCATATCTGTCAGCGTTAGAAGAGATTGTTAAAGCTGGAGGGGATGTTGCGAAAGCTCGCTCTGGAGCTTTTCCAACGATTGAGGCAACGGGCGGTTATCTTCGCAGTTTCAAAATTCCGAAAACTTACTTCGAAGCCGAAGGAGAAACCAAGGAATTGCAGTTCGGATACAAGAACAGTTTCAGCGCCGGGTTGTCTTTGCGCCAATCTTTGTTCCAAGGCGGGAAAGTATTCGCTGCCTATTCAATTGCAAAGGACTATAGAAAATATACCCAAGCTCTCGCCGATCAATCTAAAGTAGAAGTAATATATAATGCTGAGATGTTGTTCTTTATAGCTATTTTGGAACGCTCGCGTTTATCTGTTTTGGAAAAGGCTCTGGAAGCAAGTAGTTATAATCTCGAAGTTATTGAAAAAAAGTATTCGCAAGGTATGGTTTCCGAGTTTGAGGTACTGCGTGCGAAAGTAGAAAAGAATAATCTCCTTCCCCGAATCCTGGCTGTTAAGTCAGAGGTACGCCTGTCAGAGAAACGACTCAAGTCGTTTCTTGGTATTGATTTGAACAATGAAGTAATGCTGATAGAAGAGGTGGAGGATACTTCTCTACAAGCTATGCCGTCGTTGGAAGAACATATTAAGGTAGCCCTTTCTGCACGGGCTGAAGTGCGACAGTCAGAATACATGGTTGACATGAGAAGGAAAGCGATTCGAGTAGCAAAAGGAGACTACTACCCATCAGCGGGAGCCTTCCTGTCATATGACTGGCAGTCGGTATCGGATGATTTCAGTTTAAGTGACAATACTAGTACATCGTGGACAGCAGGATTATCTCTGACCTTCCCGATATTTCAGGGCGGGATTCGTGGTGGAGAGGTTGGCATTAGGAAAGCGGATCACAGGCAGGCACTACTTGCGCAAGAGCAACTTCATGATGACATCCGGCTTGAAGTAGAAGAGGCCTACGATTACCTTATACAAGCTAAAGAGGCCCTGGATATCCAGGTAGTTAATATTGCGGAAGCTGAGGCTGGTCTCAAGATTGCTAATCTTCGTTACGAATCCGGCGTTGGCATCCTGTTGGAAGTACTCTCAGCGCAGGTGGCTTTGACTGATGCGCGTAATGCTCAAGCTGAGGCAATGTTCCTGTTCAGACAGGCTAAATCGCAACTAAAGAAGGCAAGTACACTTTAAAATAATACGGAATAGAATGAATATGAAAAGACAAATATTTTGGGAAGCAGCAATAGCTACACTTGTAGCTGCGGTGTGTCTTTCTTGCGGTGGGAACGATACGGAAGAACATACAAACTCAGAACGAGTCGTAGCGGTAATGACTCAGATTGTCCAACCGACCGACAAGGAAATCATTAGAACCTATACCGGATCACTGGAAGGTGAAAAGCAGGCAGTTATTTATTGCAAAATAGCTGAGGCTGTAGAGAAAATCCACGTTCATGAAGGTGACCATGTGTCTGAAAATCAAGTCATCGTGTCATTGGACAAATCCGGTCCCAGTTCAAATTATCAGCAGGCATTATCAGTTTTCAAGAATGCAGAGAAAAACTACAATAAAATGGCTTATCTTTATAAAGAAGGAGCCGTAAGCGAATCGGATGCAGATGCTGCTCGCACTGAATACGAGGTTCGTAAGGCGTCTTTCGATGCTGCCAGTAAGCTTGTTAATATCTCAACGCCGATTAGCGGTACCGTCACTTCAATCGATGTTTCAAAGGGTGATTATCTTAGCGCTGGTCAGACAATAGCTACAGTGGCAAGTGTCAATAGACTTCGGACTAAGTTCAGCATCAACACAAAAGATATCGGTCTCATCTCACTGAACGACAGTGTTAATATTAATGTTGACGCTCTTGGCTTGAGTGCTGTGGGTATAGTCACTTCGGTAGCTCGGTCAGCTGATCCCACAACTCGAGCATATCAAGTTGAGGCAACTCTGGATAACTCTCAGAATCTTTTTACCCCAGGGATGTTCACTCGCGTAAGTTTGATAGTTGACCAACTGGAGGGGGTTTTAGCGATACCTCGCAAAGCTCTATTGAATCTGGAAGGAAAAGATGTTGTCTACGTGATTGTTGATGGGGTAGCTTTGCAACGCATAGTAGAACTGGGACAGGAGGTCGATGGTCAGGTTGTTGTATCATCAGGGATCAACGCGGGTGATACATTAGTAATTTTAGGCCAGGATTATCTTGAGGATGGTGTCAAAGTTAACATTACCGGTACTTCCACAGGTGAATAATGAAGCTTTCTGAAATATCAGTAAAACGTCCAGTCTTCGCTACCATGATGATCAGTACCTTGTTGGTACTGGGGATATTTTCTTATTTTGAACTGTCGGTTAATCTTTTCCCTGATGTCGATTTTCCAATCACCATAGTACAAACGGTCTATCCGGGAGCAGCAGCAGAAACCATTGAAACGGAAGTGTCAAAAAAGATTGAGGATGCTGTCAACGAAATATCCGGCATTCGGCATATTACTTCACGTTCTCAGGAGGGTTTTTCGCTGGTAGTCATTGAGTTCGAATTGTACAAGGGTGGATTTGAGTGCACTCAGGAAGTGCGCGAGAAAGTAGCAGGTATTCGAGTAAATCTGCCGGATGATATCGAAGAACCTCTTGTTCAGAATTTTGATCCGGACGCTCAGCCGATTATATCTCTTGCGATATCAGGGGAACGTCCGGTGCGTGAGGTAACGGAGATAGCTAAAAACGTTATCAAAAAACGACTGGAAACAGTGCAGGGTGTTGGAAACATTGATCTGATTGGCGGGCAGGATAGGGAGATTCTGGTAGCATTGGATCCGGAAAAGATGGAATCGTTTGGTGTAAGTATTCACGACATTACTACAGCGATATCGGCTGCCAACCTGGAGATACCTGGTGGAAGAGTGGATGAATCGTCACGTGAGTACACATTACGAATGGCGGGTCGTCTGGAGCGCGTACGCGATTTTGATAATATCATCGTCAAGAACAAGAAAGGGATACCGGTATACCTCAAGAACCTGGCTACTGTTTCTGATACAGTCGCCGAACAGCGATCATTTTCCAGCTACAATATGAATCCCGCTGTATCGCTTACGGTAACAAAGCAATCAGGCGCCAACACTGTTGACATGGCTCGAAAAGTGAGAGCTGTGATTGGAACCCTTGAGGAAGAATTGCCAAGTGATATTTCCATAGAGATAGTCCAGGACTATTCTACTTTCATTGAAGATTCCATTCACGAAATCCTTTTCAACATACAGCTTGGAACAATTCTCGCCATTTTAGTGATATTCTTGTTTCTCTTGAATTACCGCCCGACTATTATTGCTGGTCTTTCCATCCCGATTTCGCTCGTTGCCACTTTCACAATCATGAATTCTCTTGGCTTTACAATCAATATGATGACTCTTATGGGCTTGTCATTGTCAGTGGGTATTCTTGTCGATGATGCTATTGTGGTCATGGAGAACATCTATCGACACATTGATATGGGCAAACCACCGATGAAGGCTGCTATTGAAGGTACTAAAGAGATTGGATTAGCAGTTTCAGCGACAACGTTTTCGATTGTTGTTGTGTTCCTGCCTGTGGCGTACATGGAGGGGATGGTCGGTCAATTTTTCTTCGAATTTGGTATAACGGTGGCCTTTGCTGTTTTAATCTCACTTTTTGTGGCATTCTCTTTAACACCTATGTTATCCTCGCGATGGCTGCACAAGTTGAACTCGGAGACAGAAAAAGCGTCTGACCCCGGACTTTTTCTGCGTTTGTGGTATACTTTACGTAATATTCTTTCTTTCTGGAACAGGACATTTGATAGTATTAAACCAAAATATGAGCGCCTTCTGGCTGCCTCTTTGCGAAAGCGGTGGGTAGTTATCCTTGCAGCTTTAGGTTCTGTTGCCCTGGCGGGTTTTATGACCCGCTTTGTTGGAGCTGAATTCATGGCCAGTTCCGATCAGAACCAGCTTATAGTATCTATGGTCACACCGCCCGGCACAAACCTTGATGAGACGGTAAAACGTTTCCATGAAGCTGAAACCCGAGTTCGGAATCTAAAAGAAGTGGAAAATACATTTATAACTATTGGTGTAGGCAATAATCCGGTGACTGATGGGTCTTTGTTAGTTAAGCTTATTGATCGCAGTGAGCGCGAGATAACGGCTCGACAACTGGTTGATTCAGTGCGAATACTGCTGGCTGAAATCCCCGGGGCACGTATTGCTGTAGCTGATCAGAAAGGCGAAGGCGGCGGTGAGAAACCCGTTGAATTGTCAATTCGTGGCAGCGACTTACAAGAACTTACACGTCTGGCTCACGCGGTACAAAAAATCATCAGGGAAACACCCGGAACAGCCGATGTTGACAATACAATGGAAGAGGGTAAACCGGAGATTCATGTTAATGTTGACCGTCGCATAGCTGATGATCTTGGGCTCAATCTTTACCAGATACCTGCGACTGTTCGTACTCTTGTTGAAGGTGAAGTTGTTTCAACATTCAAGGAGGACAGCGAGGAGTATGATGTACGAGTAAAACTTGACAAGAAGTATCGTTCATCAATGAGCGATATAGAACGTATTCTTGTAAAGAGTGACAAGGAGCTACCGGGTGGGAAAAAGCCCCTCATTCCCTTAGGAAGAGTTGCCAATCTGGAGAAAACCACTTCAATTGGGCAGTACAACCGCTATGACCGACAACGAGAAGTGAGGGTCAATGCCAATATCGCCAGTTGGGCTTTTGTTGGTACTATCACGAGACAAGTTATGGAGAATGTAAAGCAAATGAATCTTTCCCCCGGCTATGTGATTGAGCCTGTAGGAGAAGCTGAGTTAATGGAGGAATCATTTTCGAGTATCTTCAAAGCCCTCATTTTATCCATTATCTTTATTTACTTGTTGCTGGCATCTCAATACGAGTCTTTCTTTGATCCATTCTCAATTATGATTTCTTTACCCCTTTCTCTGGTGGGAGCGATATTGGGGCTAGTTGGTTCATCATTCTCTATTGTGTCTCTGATAGGTATTGTGCTATTAATGGGGCTGGTTACGAAAAATGCTATTCTTCTGATTGATTTTGTGAAGCAAGAGCGAGCTAAGGGTGTTTCAAGGAATGATGCCATACTGAGTGCTGGTCCAATAAGGCTGCGACCCATTTTAATGACTGCTTTGGCTACAGTTTTCGGTATGCTTCCGCTGGCTTTGGGTATTGGCCCGGGGGCAGAGATGCGGGCGCCTATGGCCAGAGCGGTCATAGGTGGTATGATCTCATCAACACTGCTAACTCTGGTTGTGGTACCGGTAGTGTATACACTGATTGACGATTTCGTTGGGTTTTTCAGACGCAAGAAAGTTATATCAGCGTTGGGGAAGGAAGAAACAGTGGTTAGTGACTAAGAATATTGCTTTCAGTTCTTTGCCCGGTCACTCGAATCTCTTCCTGAACTTTGTTGCAAACAAAAGAAATGCTAAACAGTTTTGCTCAGTCCGGAGTCTGGAACAGGTATTAGAGTAACTGGACAGCATCGACTATCTCCGTACTGAAGCATATACAGTGGAAGGGAAAATGTTAATAGATGACCCATTTGAAATAGCTGTGCGCTCAGTGTGAAGATAATGTCTAAAGATGCAATTATCAATGAGTACAGGAATAAACACAGATAATCCGCTCCCCCACAATGGGGATTCAACAATCGGAGAAGTAGCTTCCGGTCTCAGAGCAACCGCTGTTGGATCAGTCGTAAATATCATTCTTGTTGTTTTCAAATTATGGGCTGGAGTACTCAGCAATAGTCAGGCTTTGATTGCGGATGGAATACATTCGTTATCTGACTTATTCAGTGATTTCGTGGTTATCATGGGCCTTAAATGGGGTCGCAAACATGAGGATGCTGATCACCCCTATGGTCATGCCCGGATTGAAACCATCTCAAGTATGGTAGTCGGCATACTATTGGTTGCAATAGGATTTGGGATCGCATACAACGCTATTCAATCTATTTTCAACCACGAACCATCAACCACGAGCCTTTTTGCTGTTTATGTAGCCGCAATTAGTATTGTTATGAAAGAAGGCCTCTATTGGTATACAATCGTAGTGGGGCGTCGTCTTCGAAGTTTGGCTCTTATCGGCAATGCCTGGCATCATCGTTCCGATGCTCTTACATCGGTGGCTGTTTTGATTGGTGTAGGAGCTACTTACATTAATCATGACTTCTATATGGTTGATTCGTATGCTGCCTTTTTTGTTACATTCTTTGTAGTTAAGGTGGGTGTTAGTCTGGTGTGGGCAGCGTTTCGGGAATTATCAGATACTGCCCCCAACAAAGAAGTGCTGGAGCAATTATCTGCAACTGCAAGTGGAGTTAAGGGGGTACGTCAGGTGCACGATATGAAAGCACGCCATAGCGGTACGCAGATATTTGTTGAACTACACATAGTTGTTGATCCTGATCTTACAGTACGCGTCGGACATGAAATCTCCCGAAATGTGAAAGCCAGATTGCTTGGTGAATTCGCTGATGTTACCCGGGTTATTATCCATGTTGACCCGGAACTAAAAAGCGAAGGATGAGGTGACAAGTTGAGTTTTCCATCAATAATAAAGCGGAAGGGGTGGGAATCGAACCCACCGGGGACAACATGATTGCCCCCCACACGGCTTTGAAGGCCGGGACCGCCACCGGACGGCATCCACTTCCGATCAGAGTATACAATAAATTTCTATTATTCGCAATCATGGATGAGATTCGTATCTGTTAGCGAAAAAACACTGAGATTCGATCAAAGCGCTGATAAAATATTTTCGCTAAGTGTTTTAAGTATAAGCTTAAATAAATCGATAGTTTCCCTCTTCTATTACAGTTTATTAATAAATTTAACAGTTGAGCGATTTCCTGTTTGTAATTGATCGACAGTTATGATTGCATATATTATCCCTTTAGGTGTCTATAAGGTAATGAAAATAATGAGCAATCCAATTCCCAAGACAAAATCGTCTTCAGTCTTCGATCTGCAATCTACATACACCCCCAAAGGCGACCAGCCACAAGCCATTGAGGAGCTGTTAGCTGGACTGGAAGCTCACAGAAAACATCAGACATTGCTGGGAGTTACCGGATCCGGGAAAACTTTCACTATGGCTAATGTTATTGCTCGTTGGGGTCGACCGACTCTGGTTATTTCCCATAATAAGACTCTGGCTGCTCAATTATTCGGAGAACTGAAAGCTTTTTTCCCTAACAACGCTGTTGAATTCTTTGTCAGTTACTACGATTACTACCAGCCAGAAGCCTACCTGCCGACAACCGATACATTTATTGAAAAGGACACTCAGGTCAACGAAGATATCGACCGGTTGCGACTTCGGGCAACAGCCTCACTATTGGAGCGAGAGGATGTTATTATTGTCTCTTCTGTTTCCTGTATTTATGGTCTCGGGTCACCAACCGAGTACAAGCGCCAGTTTTTGCTATTGAGAAAAGGTTATGAAATAGACCGTGATGATGCCATCCGCAAGCTGATTGATATACACTATGTCCGTAATGATATTGATTTCACTCGTGGTCATTTTCGGGTTCGTGGTGATACTATCGAACTTATTCCGGCTTACCATGAGAAGGCTATACGCATTGAGTTTTTTGGTGATGAGGTTGAGCGTCTGACGGTGATTGATCCTCTGACTGGAGAAGTGCTCAAAGAGCTTGATAGAATTGCTGTGTATCCAGCTAAGCATTTTGTGACTTCACCTGAGCAACTTAAGGAAGCCATAGTCAGTATTCGGGAAGAGCTTGAAGAGCGCCTGATAGAGTTTCGTTCTCAGGGAAAATTATTGGAAGCCCAGCGTTTGGACATGCGCACAAAATACGACCTTGAGATGCTTCAAGAGGTAGGTTACTGTTCAGGAATTGAAAACTACTCTCGCCATTTGTCAGGACGCAAGCAGGGGGAGAGGCCATTCACCTTGATTGACTTTTTCCCTGACAGTTTTCTGACAATGATTGACGAATCGCACCAGTCCATTCCGCAGGTGCGGGGGATGTTTGCAGGTGACAGAAGCCGCAAGGAAGTGCTGGTGGAACACGGATTCAGGCTGCCCTCGGCGCTGGATAACCGGCCACTCTTTTTCGATGAATTCGAGAATTTACTTCAAGAACGGATTTACGTCTCAGCTACACCTGCTGATTACGAACTTGAAAAGAGCGAAGGTGTAATTGTCGAGCAGGTAATCAGACCTACCGGCTTGCTTGATCCTGAAATCATTGTCAAGCCACTGGATACACAGGTAGACGACCTTCTTCAGCAAACCAAAGAATGCGCCTTGCGTGGAGAGCGAGTTTTAGTAACGACCCTTACTAAGCGTATGGCGGAGGATTTGACCGATTACATGAACCGCGCTGGACTGAGGGTGCGATACCTCCACAGCGAAATCAAGACTATTGACCGCACCAGTATCATACGTGACCTGCGATTGGCGGAGTTTGATGTCCTGGTGGGAGTAAATCTGTTGCGCGAGGGACTTGATCTGCCCGAAGTGGCTCTGGTGGCGATTCTTGATGCTGACAAAGAGGGTTTTCTCCGTTCCGGTCGTTCGCTTATACAAACTGTTGGCCGAGCAGCACGAAACAAAAATGGTATGGTCATTTTCTATGCAGATAAAATCACAAATTCAATGCGTAATGCTATTGATGAGACCAACCGTCGACGAGAAAAGCAGATGGACTATAACAGGAAACACAACATTAATCCGGAGACAATCTTAAAGACCCGTGATGAAATACTCCGCTCCACCCAGTTTGCCGACACCAAAACGATTGAGGAAGAGAGTTTCGAAAAACCAAGCAGTTTCGCTCTTATGAGCATGGAAGACCAATTGGCGTTTATGCTTAAAGCCATGAAAAAAGCTGCCGACAATCTCGATTTTGAAACCGCTATGCTTATTCGGGACGAAATAAACAAGATGAAGTCAAATTTGAACAATGTGAAAAGGAAAAGAAAATAGATGAGAAGCTTTCTGGGCGTCCATTATTGGAATCGCTATACATTTGTTATTGTGGCTCTATTTTTGGTTTGTTTCCTAACATTTATCGGTTGCGAGGAAAAGGAAGTTTCCTATGTACGGGATTCCGATATCATTGAACGCTATATCTACGAAACGGAGGAAGGCCGCGACCTTTTTCGTACAGATAACCTCTTCCTTGAGGACGAATATACTATTCCCTTTGACTCTGCCGTCTACAAGATGGTTGTAGATTCGATACAAAGAAGTATCGAGCTTGAACTTTTCGTCGATACCGCCAAGTATGACAGCATTGGACGTTTCTGGTATCGGGCCACACATGAGTATTCCACTCCCACTTTGAATGGTCTGTATTGGGATGCTGAAGCAATTGTCGATGATCGCTTCTTTATTCGGACACTTCGTGTGACGGATTTAGATACCGCAGAAACAGCATATGAGCGACTTGTAACTCGCTATGGCTACTTTGTAAAAGTTGGCGATGACAGTAAACCGTACCTTGGCTGGAAACTCTGGGGCTACAACGGTGGAGCGCCGGCATCGCCGGCGATGATGGAAGTCCGCTCGGAGGATGGCGTTGTATTCCGGGGAGATAATGTTGGTTATGAACAATTCCGGTATATGATTCACTGGGAGAGCATCACCACCGGTGAAACACGTGATTATCCCGGCTATAGCTATTATACCTATATGAGACCTGACCAATTGGGTGTAATAGAAGATGGTTTCAGATTATATCTTAATAGTTATGGAGTCCTTAATGTCTCATATTATGAAACGGTATCAGCCGAAACCAATGAAGGCTTCCAGTTGCAGATGATGCACCGTTCGGATAGCTCTCATTATGTTGACACAGTGAAGACACCTAACAACAATAGTCGCATTTGGAATCTTCTTTTTCTTCAGGAAACGGAACGATTTTTTATTCCTGGTGGTATGCCTCCTGATACAATGGGTACCAACTGGCATGGTTGGTGTGTGCCTTTCCGCGTCCCTCCCAGAGAACTCAATTAGTTACTCTACTTTTTGTTGAATTGTTACCACCATCAAGAGTATATTAAGACAACTATAAACTTAACTGTACACGGAGGTACTGGTATGAAGGCGTTGCATTCGGTTGCTATTTTGTTGGTGGTGCTACTGGCCCTGAGCACTATTGGCTGCGGCACACAGGTTCCCTCAGGGCACAGAGGGGTGTTTTTCAGCAAATTCGGAGAGGGCACCGAGATGGGGAAAATATACGGCGAGGGGTTCAACTGGCACATGCCATGGAATAACATAATTGTTTATAAGATCCAAACCCAGGAACGCAAGGAGTCCATTCAGGTCCTTTCATCTGATGGTGCGACGATCAGGATGGATATGTCGATTCTGTATCGTCCAACAGTAAATAAGATCGATTCCTTGCAAGTCACCATTGGTCCAGCTTACTACGATGTGAAAGTAGCCCCTACAGTGCGTGGCATAGCTCGTGCTGTGGCAGGAAAATACACCCCTGAGGAAATCTACTCGACCAAGCGCGACGAATTGAAGGCGGCAATCGTAGATGGCCTGACCGTGGAGATGGCTAAGCATTTTATCGAGATTCAGGATATTCTGGTGCGTGATGTGCAGATACCGACCAGAATCAGTGAGGCGATTAACTTCAAACTGACTGCTGACCAGGAAGCGCAGAAAATGCAATTTACAATTGCCAAAGAGAAGTTGGAAGCAGAGCGCAAACGGATTGAAGCTAAGGGAATTTCTGATTTCCAAAAGATTGTCTCGGCGGGCATTACTACGTCACTGTTGAAGTGGAAAGGGATCGAGGCTACTCTTAAAATAGCCGAATCGCCGAATACAAAGGTAATTATTATTGGCAACGATGCCGGTTCCCTGCCGGTGATACTGGGCGGGGATAAGTAGGGGAGAGCGAACTGTTTTTTTGTAGGGCAGGAGCCCCGTGCTCCTGCCAGAAGGCGGGTTCAAAGACGGACCCGCCCTTGTTTGATGCCCCTATCGCAGCAACAGCATCTTCATCGTCTGAGTATCGTTATTTGTGATAAGACGGTAGAAATAGATGCCCGAAGAAACCGGTCGACCTCGATCGTTTCTGCCGTACCAGATAGTCTCATTAAGTCCGAACTGTCGCTTTCCATCGACCAGGGTTGTGACTTTTTGTCCCAAGATATTGAATATCTCCAGGGTTACAGGCGAAGACTTTACCAATTCATAGCTAATCGTTGTTGATGGATTAAACGGGTTGGGATAATTCTGGTACAGGTGCAATGAGCTAGGGAAAGAAGTCGCCTTATGTGCCTTGTCTGCAACCTGGTGGTTTAGAATATAGTCAATCAACTCGCGGGCTGAAGTTTCTTCCATTGCCCAGAGGTGGAATGAGAAAGCATAGGCGTTTGCATTTGGGTGTCGGTTTACCAGTCCGCATGGAAAGCCTTGAAGTTCCGATGTCGCCGGAAAGGCTGATTGATAGAGATATAATACTTCGGCTTTTTCATCGGGAATAAGAGCGGGTGTCATAGGAAGACAATTATCTACTTGAAAGAAATTGCTCAGGAAATCGGTTGTTCTGGTAGCCGTTGTGTCAAAAAGAAGTATTGGTAAAGAATCGGATAAAGGCTGTGCGGCTGTGAAGCCAGCCAGACTATCGATAGCTTCATAAGTTCCATATATTGTGAATGGGCGTATTAGTGTAGAATCAAGATTGAAATATCGGGACTCAAAAGATTCGCTATCATACTTCAAGGTCGTTTTATTGGAAATCAGATTTAGTTGTTCGTTACCAGGTGGAGTGCCGAAATAAACAAGATCGCGTCCGGAATTTAAGATTCGTGTCAAGGGTTTATATGTTGACTCAGTAGGCTCTGTGAGCACAGCCGGTATCGTAAATTCCTCTACGATGATAATGCGGTAACGGGATAAATATAGCCAATCGGTGTGGTAACCAATTGGATAATTGTGGACATTTGAGTTACTGTCAGTCCAATCATATAGGTCGTAAGAATATCCCTCCATAAGGCGGTGGTAGTAGGCGAATAACGAATCCTTGTCTACATAGTGCTGGCTGAAATGAGTTGTCCCCAAGATAACAAGGAAGTCCTTAATAGCGGAGACTTCCGTAGCTGTTTCAACAGGCATTGAGAAAGGGGACTCGAAACCGGGATATGCAACAGCCGTAATCCAATACTGTTCACCTGGCAGGGGGTGATTGTCAACGTAATATGTTTGAGAAGCCGGAACAGAATCGTATGCTTCCATTTGATAATAGTAGAATGGATTACCCTGGTTTTCACCATAATATACAGGAGAGTGAATCGAAAGAGATGTATCCAAAGTGAAGAAAGGACGATAACGGTGGTTGGCTTGTAATGAATCTGGGACTTTATAGATTTTGTAATAACGAACCGAATCATGCTCCGATTTGTGCCAGGAGAGTATGATTGAAGAAGCCCACTCATCCAGGAACACAAACTCACTTGTTGGTTGAACCTCTGGCAGGTCCAGAGTATGATTGCCATATCCAACTACAATAGGCGGACACAATAATCCCTCGCCGGATTCAGTGACGTGTGAAACAGATGCAAAATAGAGCTTCCCGGGGATAAGTCCTGTTACTGTTGCTCGGTTGCTGCTCGCCGGGACAGAAACGATAGTGTTACCCATAGTTTCTGGCGCTATTCCAGGGGGAACAACATTGGGATAAATGAACATTGAATCATCGACAGGCTTGAGATAGAGGTTGGTTCCAATAATATCTGGAAAAATCCTGGGATCCCAGTTGAATACGACCGTATCAGATGATAGATAGACAACCCTGAATCCAGTAGGTGGATTTTTCGGATTGAGAATTGTATCAGACAGGTCGGTTGCTGTCTGTCGAAAAAGGTCAAAGTGCAGGTGGCGGGAAAACCTCTCGAAATCGCCATTAATTAGATTCCACTTATTGAGAGGGTCAATATGAACAAAGTCACCACCAAAAACAGCAAAGGCCACTCTTACTGAACTGTCAGGTTCAAGGTCAAATGGTCCAAGGGATAAGAGAGATGATGTGGAAGCTCCTCGTGCAATTTCATTCGCTATGGATTGATCGGGGTGCATCCACGCGGAATCGTTTGCTGAAACTAAAGCAGTCTGGATTTGATCGTAATCCCATTCACGATGTCTTAGAATATAATATTTATTTACATCGCCTGCCGGAGCTCCTATACCTCCAGTATTGAAGTCTCGGAATGGGTCTCTTGGTGTTGGACGCAACCTGGGGCCGAATTCTTCTGTCCACCAATTGAAGTTGGTGTCTGTGGGAGGAGGGGACATTTTCAGTACTTTAAGCCCGAGAGCGTCAACAGCGCTATAGCCTTCCTGAAAATGCGTCCCGATTGGATCACCGTCATTATCTATCATGTATATCATTCCCAGATCACGCCACGAACCACATAAATCATCAGGTCCACCGATAAGGGGTTGAGTTGTTTGTCTGGCTCCTATATCTGAGCTGCCTGATATGCCAACATACCCATCGGTTATAGTCTCATTCCCAATGTTAGTTATAGTGTAGTCGAGAATGACAATATTATGAAATGGATTGTGATCAAGAGTATAAGATTTTTGAATCACTTTAAGATACAACGGCATATTAGGGCGACCGAAGTAATCTGAAACAGGTAGTAGACATCCGGAAGACCAGTAGTTAGTGAAAGTGTCCACTACTTCAGAGCGGAAGGCGTTACCGATTCCAATATTGATGGGAAGGGATGAACTTAGATGAAGCGGGTTTACTGCAGGTAAAAATTCTCGTCCATAGTGGGTAATTACACCATCAGTCAGATCAAAAACAGAGGCTGTAGAAACAAGGGTATCATCGCCGCGAATGCCGCCTATCCACAGGTTTAATCCAGACAGAAGTTCACTATTACTTCCAGCAGGAAAAATAAAAGACCAAGTGATTGCATCAGATTCGATCTCAGCTGTTAGCTTAGTTGTTTCGTGAAGAGCACTACGAACGGGCCATTGGCTAAGTACTGTAGGTGAATAAGAATCAAGTCCAAAGAGAATTGCAGAAAATGGACTATTTTGACTCGATAATGATTCCTGAAGATCGTACTTATTATTAGCTGCCGTCAATCCGGGAATTAACGTGCAAATCAGCACAAGAAAGACATATCTGTTAAAACCACAGATCATAGTTTCTCCTCTCTATATATGTTAAAATAACACTTTATTTCTTCATTGTCAAAACCAGACGGGTCAAACAGATAGTCCATTATAGGGAACCTCTTGGATTTATTTGAGCAAAGCAAATCACAATCTATCCATAGTTCTTCATATAAGTGACAATCCAGTGCAGTATTTGTTTAAATATAATCTTAAGTAATGTTACCATAAGCAGTTAAATAATTGGCCTGATTATTGCATTAAGATGCTGGCAGATCAATAGCTCTTGACAAGATTGTAGAACGGTATATATTATTATGGATACTGGTTGTTACAATTACATTACTTCTGAGTACTTCCACCTGCATCCTACTAACAGGACGCTGACTCAAGAAGCGCTAATTATTGCGGTGAAGGGACTACTGCGACCTTTACTTATTATAGAGACTATATATAAGACGGAGATGAAATTGTTTCCGTCGCTAAAATTAGATAAGCGATTCTTGTCGCTGTCATTCCTTGGAGGAAGTTAATGAAACGCTTAGGGATTTTAGAGTTTGTCCTTGTATTGTTACTGGTAGGTGCAATGCCAATGGCATTTGCTGATGATGGCAGTACCCTTGGGGTTAGCGATGATGCTCCTGGTGGTGACGACAACGACAAAACAACACTGTGCATCCCAGTTGATACCTTTTATGTCTGTCTTGGTGAAGCCATATTTGATACGCTTGTGTTCGAATTCGACAATATGAGCGATCCATCAATTAGTATGGCTATTTATGACGGACCGGGAGAACTCTCTTGGGAGGTTAGCGACAAGCTGTATGGGTATTACACATATTTACCCGAAGGCGATAGTATTTTTATAGTCAAGTACATGGTTGTTGGTCCGGGAGCTGATTCGAGCATTGAGGAACATAAGTATGTAATCTTTGCAGATGAACCTCCTTTGTTTGAAGACCAGTACAATTCGGCGAAGTTCTGTTCTACAGGTGAAACTAGGTTTTTTAAGGTGAATGCCGATGATCCCGAATCAGTCCCATTGACCTTTGAACTAATCTCGGGTGAGGGAAACATCAACCAAACGACTGGTTGGGTCTACTATCTCCCTGATACTAGTGGTGTATACACTTTTGAGGTAGCGGTATCTGATGATTGCCATACCGTCACTGCAATGATGTACGACACCATTGTCATAAATAGTCCTCCGGAACTGATGACGGGAGATACAACCGTC
>QNAG01000014.1 GCA_003641415.1 Candidatus Zixiibacteriota bacterium
AACCGCCCGTGCGACAGGAGCAACAGCCCTGTTTGGTGAAAAATACGGTGACACAGTGCGCGTAGTTTCGATTGGTGATTTCTCGAAAGAGTTGTGAGGTGGTACCCATGTTGCCAATGTCTCGCAGATCGGACCGTTTCTTATCACGCTGGAGACCGGCATTGCTTCCGGTGTGCGTCGCTTGGAGGCGATTACTGGAAAGGAAGCAATCAAGTATATACTCGAAGCAAAATCTTTCCGGCAAGAGGCTTCCCGCATAATTGGCCGCACCGAGCATGAAACACTCGATGGCATCCGTGAGGTTCACGACGGTAATCTTCAATTGCAAAAAGAAATCAAGAAACTCAAATCCGAAATGTTCTCCGGCGGCGGGCAAAGCGTGGGAGATGAACAGACAGTCGGCGAACTGACCCTAATTACCCACGATTTTGGCTCGACCGATCGCGATATCATGGCTGGTTGGATTGACAAGCAAAAGGAACGGAGCGATAATGTTGTCGCTATTGCTCTGGGTGAGGTCAACGGCAAAAAGACATACATGGCTTCTGCCAGCAGTAAGGCAGCTAAAGAATACAAAGTTCACATTGGAAAATTGTCGAAAGAGATTCTTCCTAAATTCGGCGGTCGCGGAGGCGGCAAACCGACATTTGCCCAAGGGAGTGTCGCTCTCGGTACTATTGCGGTTGATTTGTTTGAATCGGTTAAAAAGATTTTGGAGGAGCAAGGAGCATGATCGACCGCTTTGTTTTTACGCATCTGATAGAGGCTAAAGAAAATCGCGGTGGTGGTTTTCTGTTGTTAATCGATCCGGATAAAACATCTTCGAATTCCTACCTTGCACTCGCTGAGGCTGCTGAAGATTGTGGAGTTGATGCTATCTTGGTCGGTACCTCTTTCATGCTGAGCGCCAGTTTTGGTGAATCTGTTAAGGCTATCAAGGAAGCGACATCGTTACCGGTAATAATTTTCCCCGGGTCCTTTGCTCAATTGACACCCGCAGCCGATGCTGTTTTGTTTACATCGCTTATTTCTGGCCGTAATCCGGAGTACCTAATCGGTGAGCAGGTTAGGGGAGCGCCACTTGTTAAAAGATTTGGGCTCGAGCCTATTCCCACTGCCTACATGTTGATAGAATCTGGCAGCAATACATCTGTACACTATATTTCCGGTACCATGCCAATCCCTCGTGAAAAAGATGATATCGCCTGCGCTCATGCCATGGCGGCACAATATCTGGGAATGCGCTTGTGCTATCTGGAAGCAGGAAGTGGCGCTACTAACCCGGTGCCAATATCAATGGTAAACAAGGTTGCTTCGTGCGTTGATATTCCTCTGCTGGTCGGTGGTGGTTTGCGTAGTCCCGAAGACTGTGCCGCACGAATAGACGCCGGAGCTTCGTTTGTAGTTGTGGGCAACATAATGGAAGAACAACAGAAGTTTGACTACCTTCGCGAGCTGACTGCCGCGACACATTCAAAGGAGTCTGTACCCGCATGAATAAAGATGAGAGGCTTCTATATCTAAAGAAGCTTGGTGATGAAACAGCTATTCTGCGCAAGTCTACCCTCGAAACGCTGGGGTTGGAAATCCTCGATATCGCTGCTTTGATGTCAGGTGTCCTTGGTTCCGGGGGAAAGATTCTAATTGCCGGCAACGGCGGCTCGGCTGCTGATGCCTCACATTTTGCCGGTGAAATGATTGTTCGTCTTTCTTCAGCACAAACGCGCCAATCACTGCCGGCCATTGCTCTTTGCGTTGATCCGGCAGTCATGACCGCCGCCGCCAACGATTTTGGCTACGATAGAATCTTCTCCAGGCAAGTTGAAGGATTGGGGCAAAAAGGTGATTTGCTATTTGTAATCTCTACTTCGGGGAATTCCACTAACCTGATCAAGGCTGTTCATATTGCTCGTGAGAAAAAGATTCTCACTGTTGGTCTGTTGGGTGGTAAGGGTGGCAAGCTGACAGGCCTTGTAGATAAAGCTCTGATAATACCGCACGTTTCAACGCAACGAATTCAGGAAGAGCATATTTTTATCATCCACCTGCTGGTGGAATTTCTGGAAAGCGACCTGTCCGGATGAAGAGGGCTGTCATAAGACTTCTGCCAGGCTTTATTTTTGTTTTTTATCTGCTGTATATAATCAGTTCTACTTTCTCAATCGCGATAACTCAGATAACGTTAGGATTATCGTTGATTGGATTTCTCATTTTTATATCTATTAAGCCATTCAATCCTTTTTGCGGTTCACTTGCTCGTTTCTATCAGATTACAGCTCTGTACATTGGGTGGATTTTGCTCTCAGCGCTAACAGGGCCAACACCTGTCGAATCAGCGATTGCAGTAAAAGAAGAATGGTTGTTCCTGGCAATACCAATCGGAGTGTACTTGTATAACCATGACCAATACCGTCGTTACCTGATAACAGCATTTGCAGTAAGTGTAGCTATCGTAGCAACTTATGGTATTATACAACACTTTTTTGGGATTGATTGGTATCACACCAAGTCATTAAAACCAGCGCCAAATTCCGGCTACTTGGTCCGTGGCAATTTCCCTCACCCACTTACTTTTGGTAACTTTTTTGCTGTTGCTTCAGGATTTCTAATAACTCTTGGAATAGTCAGTAAATCGGGGTTTGACCGACGACTCCGCGTTTTGTTAGTCATGGGTGGAATTATAGCCGGGGGGGCAGTAATGTTCAGCTACAGCCGGGGATCAATTATAGCGCTGCTATTTGGTTTACTGTTTTTATCCTTCATTCAAGGTCGGCGTTACTGGGTTTATGGTTTCGGCATTATAGTTATTGCTGTTGGTGTTTTGATTTTCTCTCAGGGACTTTCCGACAGAATAGAGAGAAACATCCAGCGTGATTTAAGCACGAACGACGAGATGGGGCGACCCTTTATTTGGGAAAGTTCTTTACATCTGGTCGTTGAAAACCCTGTTTTTGGGGTGGGGCGGGGAAATTTTCCAGCGGAATATGCAAAGAGACTCCCTCCTGATGTTGAACCGAAAAAAAAACATGTTCATGCCCATTGTGATTTAATCAATATAGCGGCAAATGAAGGTATCCCTGCCATGTTGTTCTATATCAGCTTCTGGTTAATTGCCTTATTCTCTTTCTGGAAAGGACACCGTGGTCCTCCGGGAACACACAAGTGTTATTTAACAGCGGCACTAATTGGGTCGGTAGTATTTTTCATTTCGTCTATAACCGAGGCTACCTTCGCTGACGAAGAAGTTCGAGAAATGTTGATGTTCGTTTGGGCGATAGGACTCGGAGCGTGGTACAAACAATATGCACAGAACATTATATCGAACAAAACATCTTGACAGGACGAGCTAGGTATCCCTTTATTGGAAATAATTGATTATGGCTACAAAAAAGAAAAAGACAGATGAACCGACCCAGGGTGAATTTAAGTGGCCCTTTGGCACTAGGAACTATATTGTTTTTGCCATCGCTCTGGTTGTAATCATACTCGGATACGTCACTCTCGCCCAAGGGTCATTGACACTGGCACCGCTATTGCTGGTAATTGGCTACTGCGTTTTGATTCCGGTTGCCCTGATTATCAAGGATCCTTCCATAATGCAGCAGGAATCCGATGATGAGCCCAAGCAACCCGCAAATATTTGATTCTTTGGCGTTGTCTAACAGGTTGTTGAAGAAATAATTTGCGGTCGTTGCAAGCAAAGAGCGGTAATCTCAAATTATACAGAGTAATCACTTTGGATTTGCCAAATCCGGCAAAGCCGGTCTCGGACATAAGAACAACAGGGTTGCTTTATTCCTGCTGCCATTCCTCCAACAGACTCTGGTAACGATCAATCAATCGGTTGGTTTCGTCACTTGATGGGCTTTCTGCGAATATGTTAAAAGCGGCCACTGTACGATCCGGAACAACGAGGACCCATCCGGAATCTTCAGAAATGCGAACCCCATCAACCAACTGACGCTGCTTATCTTCAGAATCAGTGATTAGCTTGCGCATAACCATACCCTTTTTCGACCAGGGACAAGGAATCGAAATTGATTGTCGGTTCAAATGTACAAACTGTTTGCGAAGTTCACTCAGGCGGGTCCGCGTCTGTGCCATCATCTCCAGTATTTTAACAAGCGCCACCATAGCATCGGCACCCATCTGGAAGCCTGGGAAAATGAACCCACCGCGAGTACCGCCAACAAAATCAACCTCGCCGCGCAGGAAGACCTCCATCATGGACAGGTGGTCATTGGATACCCGAATAACTTCAACCCCGTGCTCTCTGGCAATTTCCTCAACCCCCATAGAAGAGCTAACCGGAACGGCTATCTTCCTTGCTCCGCTGGTTCGTAGAAACAAATCGACTACAACCAGCAATAGTAACTGGCTGTCCATTGGACGGCCTTCATCATCCACTACCGAGAGTTTTTCGGCTACTGGATTGAGCAGGAAACCGACATCGGCATGAAGGGAAGTAACAATCGATGATAATTGTACTGTAGCCTGGGTGTATTCTTCCGGTGAAGTTGAAAATTTGCGTGGGTTAAGATTAGCATTAAGTTCCACCGTAGATACACCCAATCGACTGAACAAGTCGGGGAAAATCTGACTTGAGGAACCGTTAGAGTGGTCAATAACAATTTTAAAGCCTGCTTTGTGAATGAGATCGATATTGGTATGCTGGAGAAAATCATCTCGATAATCTTCTAAGACGTGATACACCATATCAAGATGACCAATGTTGTCCAGAGAAGCGCGTTCAAAGTCCTCACCAAAGTACATCCGTTCAACCTTTTTAAGTTTTCCGGTTGGCATATCAAGACCAGAACCATCAAAGAAGATGCAATCTATGAGACGATAATCATCAGGATTATGGCGCACAAATATACCTGCGGCATAGCTACCCTGTCGAAGACCATACCGTACCACCGGTATAGGCTGCGCCTCAAGGTCCGCCACATTGACACCAGCTGCAAGGAGACCAGACATGAGACCGCGTTTAATCAGTCTTGATGTATCGGAAGCATCGCGGCTTGTGACAACTTCGCTTCCAGTTCCAAGAAACGCTCCAAAGGCAGCCCCAACTTTGACTGCCATCTCTGGAGTAATCTCCGTCAATGCCAGACCGGTGATCTTGGAATTGGTAAACAACTCTCGATTCCAACGGTCGCCCCAAACAATTGAGGATGATACAATTGACCCCGAATCTACAGTTTTCCCGGGCCATATCTTGCAATTAGCCTTGATAGTAGCGCCATCGCCAATAACAGTATCATCCGAGATGATTACATCATCTATCAATTGAACATTATTTCCCAGACGGGCATTGTTGCCAATAACACTGCCAGACAGATTACTCTCCGCTCCAATTGCGCAATCCGACCATAAGACGCAATTTTTTAATTCCGCGCCAATGCCAATCCGGTTGCGGTTACCAATGACGCAATTGTGAAGCTTGACTCCAGACTCAAGAGAAACATCATTACCCAGTATAACCCGACCGGTTATCTGTACATCATCTTCAATCCTGACGCCACTCCCTTGATATATTATATCCTCACCGGATACCTTCGGGGCTATTTCAATATCCAGGTCCAGAGTCCCACTGAAGAAATCAACATGGACTCGCTTGTATTCATCAACATTACCTATATCTTTCCAGTACCCCTTCATAATTTTTCCAAACAAGCCCATTTCCCGTGACAGCATCAGCGGATACAAATTTTGGGAAAAATCGAAATTAGTTCGAGGTGGAATCAACTCTATAGCCGATGGCTCCAGAATGTAGATACCCGTATTGATGGTGTCTGAGAACGCCTCCCCCCAGGATGGCTTCTCCAGAAAGCGATTGATATGGCCATCTTCATCGGTAATTACGATACCGTATGCTAAAGGATTTTCCATTCTGGTCAACAGAATAGTGGTATCGGCTTTCTTCTCCTGGTGCCAGGTAATAGCTTCTGTTAAGTCGAAATCGGTAATCAGGTCTCCAGAGATAACCAGTACCGGTTCAGTCACGGAACTGAGCGCACATCGAACCGCACCAGCGGTGCCGTAATCATCATCAGGCTGAATGTACTGCATAGAGACTCCGAAATCGGAGCCATCCCGAAAGTAATTGCGGATCTTATCCGGCTGAAAATACAACAACGCAGTAATATCGTTAATGCCGTGTTTGCTCAATAACGACACCACGTGTTCCATCATAGGTATATTACCTATAGGTACCATCGGTTTGGGAAGATTTATTGTCAGCGGGCGGAGTCTTGTTCCAAATCCGCCAGCCATGACGATCGCTTTCATGGATTTGCTCCGGGATCAGAGTTTCTGTTTGACAAATAGACCCATACTATCCATTTGTTCGGCAACATCAAAAAAATCATCATACAACTGATACTTAATATTGCGCATCCGGCAATACCGTTCAAGGTCTTTTTTCGCAAAGAGCACATCAGCCTCGGTGGTAGCACAAGCATCCGAATAACCATCACCCACAAATATTATATTCGTGTTGCCCTCGTGTTGCTGCCGGTACTCCTGTATTCTTTCACCTTTGCAACTACCACACTTTCGACAGATTTGGTTGTGGTGGGGAAACTCAATAATAAGTCGGTTGCCATCGATATAGCCATGATTGACTATTAGCTTCAAGTGTTCAAACCCCTCACGCTTAAGCAGGTAATCGATATATAGATCGAGTCCATCAGAAACTATTATCAAATCTATGCTCACCACTTGACATTTCTCAACAAATGGAGCAAACCCCGAATCGAATTCAAATTGATCGATAAAACTGAACAGCTCTTCCTCAGTCATAGGGGACATCTCTGCCTCTTTGAGGAGACAATCGCGACTTGAAAGCCTTCCCGCTTTCCAGTCCGGTAGTAATTCGTCGTTGCGGCTATTGGAGAAATGATGGAAGATGCTATAGCCAACATCGCGGCGAGCAATAGTACCGTCAAAATCGCAAAAAACTGCTACTTGTGTATCAATCATACGGTAAAATATACTTTCAACCACACAGTTTCAAGCAAAACCACCCCACACTGCAGATTATGAATTTTGTGGTAATTCCCCTTAACTCCAACAGTCAACTTCGGTTAGCTGGCTGAGAAACCGGAAGCAGTGATACAAGAAGTAAATTCATGCTCAGTGCGAAAGGCAACAAACAGTATGAGACAAACCCAGGGTTGTGTTTTTTGAAGTATTTCCAATCAGTTATGTGATGATAAAGATTTCGCCTGAATTTCCCCACCTTACTACCCCTTCCCCAGAGGTGTACGCCACCAGCTGAAGGCACATAGTAATTAGTGTACCCGAGCGTACTCAAACGACGGCATAAATCAACATCCTCCATGAACATGAAAAAACGCATGTCGAACCCGCCAATTTCGTGAAAAAGATCATTGCGAATCATCATCATTGTGCCGGCAGCGGCTGGTATTGGCGTTACCTTGTCATAGTCGGGGAGGGTATAGTGATGGCCATTGTTTAGAATTTTCGATAACATCGAACCGCGTGAATAAACCATGTTTGAGAAACGCGGTAAGTGGCGGCATGTCGACTGAAATGATCCGTCAGGAAAACGCATCCGTCCAACTGCTGTGCCAACTTTTTCTCTGGAGCGGAAAACCTCAAGCAACTCCTCAATAGCATAGTTATCAACCTGAACATCAGGATTTAAGAATAGCAGGTAATCTCCGGTCGCTTGTTTGGCAGCCTGATTACAAGCAGCGGCAAATCCGAGATTGGAAGAATTACGAATAACTTGAGCGCCGGGGAAGTACTCTTTCACCACATTCGGAGAGTTGTCCGATGAATGGTTGTCAACTCCGATAATTTCCAGAGGTGTTCCATTGGCGCCGGACCTGATGCTTTTAAGGCAGTTCTCGAGCGGCGGCATGGAATTGTTGGTAACAATTACAATTGAAATGGTTGAATTCTTTTCGCTCATAACTAAATGTTATTTTAGTTTCCCCATTATGGATTTAATGCGCAACCACCAAACCATCCAGATAGCTTCACGCACTATTTTCTTAGACATTTTCGACTCTCCGGCTGTACGATCAACAAAAATAATCGGTATCTCCTTAATCGTAAAGCCGTGTTTCCAAACCCGCATGGATATCTCTATCTGAAACGAGTACCCGGAAGACCGGACAGCATCTAGATCAATTGATTCAAGCACCTTGCGACGGAAGCATTTATACCCGCCGGTGGCATCGTGCAACGGAAGGCCGGTTATTGTGCGTGTATAAACGTTGGCAAAGTACGACAGAAGCAGCCTTGACATTGGCCAATTAATAACATTAACACCGCTAATATAGCGCGAACCGATAACAACATCGTATTCCTGAATCTCTTTTAGAAAATCCTTAAGATATTCGGGACCATGAGAAAAATCGGCGTCCATCTCAAATATATAGTCATATTCTCGTTCGATAGCCCACTTGAATCCAGCGATATACGCTTGCCCCAACCCTTCCTTTTTTTCCCTGTGCAACACATTGACCTTAGTCATCTGACCGGCCATTTTATCAGCGATTTCACCAGTACCATCCGGTGAATTATCATCAACAACAAGCACATTTATACGTGGGTCAAGCGGAAGCACAGCATGAATTATTTTCTCGATATTTTCACGCTCGTTGTATGTGGGTAGGATAACAAGGGCACGTTGCGTATGTGGCATCAGGTCAATCCTTCCTTTATTCTCTTGCGACGCACTGCTTGAAACAGGTAAAATCCAAAAATAACCAACAGATACAATGATGTCAACAAGGTGATAAACTTCCCGATACGGTATCTTGTAGATTTGTACACAAAAGAAACGCTTTTAGTCCCCGCTGAAACTGCCACTGCCCGGAAAGTACCATAGGCGCGCATCAGTTGTGCGGGATGCCCGTCAACGGAGACCTGCCAGGCATCATAGTAATTGTCAGTTAAGATAAGGAGTCGATTTCCGGTGCAATTGACACCAATCACAACTGTATCCTCCGCATAGTCAATTATCCAAGCAGAATCCCCTCCAAGAGTGTCTGTCGAGATTTCAAACGGGGGCTCTTCTTCCAAAAACACTATTTTTCTTAGATCGTCAGTACCGCCTAAGACCTGGGGATAAATATCCTGGCGATCATCGTAGACACGGTACTGATCCACCAGATAGACGCGCGGAAAAGCATTGTCGTTTTGAACTATTGATATTTCCCCAAAAGTCGCTGCCACGTTGACGGGCGCAGAGCCGAAATAACCTTCAGGGAATCTTTGATTGGCCGGTATTGTGAAGTATTTGGCCCCGACAAGATTGAGGAATCTCGGATTCCTTTGGTTGGTTAATTGCGGACCTCCAAGAAGGTCATCATACCAGCGCAACTGATTACCATGGTATCCTACGACTACCGGTATCCGATGGTGTGGCAACAAATCCTCCTGCAGAACGCGCAGATTCATAACCCGGAAATGTTCATCGGTTTTCTGAGTAAAGAATTGAGTAACAGGATTGGGATTAAAAAGCTGGTCCTGATCGAAGGTTGATACGAAGCGGCTATTAAATCGAACACCATCGACTACAGGAATAAATGCCAGCGCCACAAGGATTCCTGTTCCCATCTTCCTTGATCGGTAGAACCAGATACAACCAGCGACCAGTGCTGAAAACAGAAACGCCAACCAGGCGCCAGATGTAATAGCCGATAAATTGTGATAGGCCAGGTCGAGCTTGGACATATCTCGAGTAACAAATGTAGTGGCGGCATCACTCCAGAACATGGAGCACCAAGCGCCTATCATCCCGCGACCTGCAATACCAAACAGGATTGCCAGTAAAAGGAGCAGACCGGGGAACCCATACAGGATCCAACGGAATTTTCTATCATCAGTCGTTTTTGGTTCTTGATGTTGGTTTATCAGTTGTTGCACTCCCATCCCAGCCAGCAATGCCGCCGAGAAACTGAAAATAAACATTATCATAGAGGGAGCACGCAGCGATTTAACCTTAGGGATGACAAAGTAGAATATCTTGAATAATGGAGTTGTCGCCCCAAGCGCATAGAGAAGGGCAAAAACAGCAAGACCGCCAAAGAACCAGGCTTTTTTCCGTCGTGAGAAAAACAGGCCAAGCAACGCCAGGAAAACTGTGACTACACCAATCGCTTCCGAATTATCCTTAAAGTAATTTTTTCCCCAATAAACTGTCTTTGCGCCGGATGTTGACGTACCTGAAAATTCGGGAATAAGAAGCGACATTGCCTCTTCCTCGTGCAATGACCATGATGTCGCCCAGTCCCATCCCTTCTTGGAATCAGCGCGTGGAGAAAACTCGTTGGTGTAGACATATCCGGGGTAGAACTGTATCGCTGAAATGAGAAGTCCAATCATTACTGCATACGTCGCCAGAACAGCAGGGCGGATCAAAACGCCGATTTTCCGTTTCTCGCGCCAGAGCAAAATCAAGCGGAATAATGTATAGAGAGCCGCCGCCCAAAGTGTGAAATACGACATCTGCGGATGCGGCGACAGGATGATGATACCAATCACCAAACCCATCAATGAAAAATTGAGAAACGGCTTGCGCTCAAAAGCTCGGTCAAGGAATAGCATTACCAACGGGAAAAGCGTCGTTACGAAAATCTTACCATCGTGTCCGGGAGCCACCAGCGAAATAAGGTAGGGCGCAAACATGTAGCACGTAGCAGAAAGAAGAGCCGCCACTCGAGACAGCTTGAACTGCCGTGCGGCGAAGAACATGAAGATACCTGCCAGATAGATGTGCAGGAACATGATGATACCCAACATGCGAGGGAGCGAACCAAAGAACTTCAGAAACGATAACGGGTAAAATATGTCGCCGTGAAACGCCTCGATATACGGCATCCCGCCAAAGATGTACGGATTCCACTGAGGTACGGCGCCATGTTCGGCCACATGATCGACAAGCAACTGCCTGAAGAAAACACCAGCCTGAATCTGGTCCGAACTGTGCAGCATTTTGTCTGAAAAGATGAAATCGCTAAACAGGAAAATGAGAGCCAGAAGGATGATTATAAACGCAACAGGGACAAAGTACCGAGATTTCTCAATATCAAAGTTGCTCCCCTTGCGAGGGACAGGTTTGGGTGATACTTTTCGTTTCTTAGCCACAGGTCAAACTCCGTACTATTTCTTTCTAACGGCAAGAGCCAATAAGGCTGCCAGAGCCTCAATAACAATTGCCCACAGTCGAGCGGCAATCGCCACCGCTGGTCCTATCGGTCCCACAAACGGGGCGAGCATAGTTCCCATAACCAATTCGCGCGGTCCAAAACCACCCGGCGCAATCAGCGTCAGGTAACCGATCTGGTAGGCTGCGTTAAACAACCCGATACCAGCCATCAAGGTCAATTGGCTGTCGGGAACAACTGCCCTGACAAAGAGCCAAAAGGCAATCCCGTAACAAGTCCAACCCAAAAAGTAACGAACGAAAACAAACAGAGCAACTCTTTTGTCCAAATGAAAATGTACCTCCGGACGCTTGAGTCTCCTTAAGAGATTATTACCCATGGATATAAACCATTGTGGATAAACTACCAGAAGTACACACATGGTTACCATGATACCGGTAATGAAGTATGATGACTTCTCACCCAAGAAACTGATCTGGTCGATAAGGAGCAATGGTTCAAGTTGAGCAGCCAGTACAAAGACTAAAAACGAAGCCGGAATAGCAAACATCTGTACAAGAACAAATGACGCTCCCGCCTGCTCCGGAGGAACGCCTTTTTGTCTGGCTAAATACAGCACCCCGAACAATTGCCACACCTTGCCGGGGATGTATCGTCCCAGGTCTGACAGGTAGATGATTCGGAAAGCATCCCTGAGCCTCAGTCTGTGACCAAAGGAAGCGATAATACTCCGCCACGCGGAAGCCATTATCACAAATGTAACAAGCCCTGCCAGTATTGATGGAATGAACCAGATGAAGTCAACAGTCCAACTATATGCTCCAATCTCATCCCAATGGGCTGACATCTGGCGGTAGAGGAAATAAAGAATGATGGCAATTAGAAGAGACCTGAGAGTTATCGAGAGAATCTTACGAATGCTGGTTTGTTGATTCATTGATGTTTGTTGATCAGTAGAAGAAATAGGGATATCACTCATCGGTTGATTTCCGCGATTGTTTCCTTTTGGTCAAATTGTACAACTGACGCCGCATATCTGAAACTTCTTCCTTGATAGATGTTTGTCCTTCAGCCATAAAGCCCATTAGAAACAGCCCAAAACCTAATCCAGACAGAAGCCCAACCAGATACAGCAGCGGCAATTGTGTCTCTCCCAGACAGTATTTGAGATAGATAGCCCACAGTCCTACAAGGAACCCCATACCGAAAAAGCCCAAACCGAGGGATCCAAAAAACATCAGCGGCTTACGCATGAACTTTATCTGAAATTGGACAGCTAACATATCCAGAAACCCGACAGGAATACGCCAGATAGACTGGAACTTGGATTTTCCCCAGGTACGGTCATAGAGTGGTATTTTAACTTCGTCTATTGAATACCCTTCACTGGCGGCCAGCACTACCAGATAGCGGTGCCAATCCTTGCGAAGAAAAATATGCTCGACAACCTCACGTCTAAAGGCTTTGCAGGAATTGAGATCATGAACCTTTAGGCCAAATATCTTCCTTGAAAGCCAGTTATAAATCGAAGAGACAAATTTTTTGTTATATTTGCCCTGCTTCCAGGCGGTTACCATATCGGCTCCTTCAAATATTGGTTGAACAAGAGCCGGGATATCCTCCGGAAGAAATTGCAAATCAGCAGGATAGAAGACAAAGACATTTCCACGTGAAATGGCAAAACCTGCCTGAAGGGCTTCGGTTACACCACGATTGTGTTGATGACTTGCGAATTTAATAAAATTATACCGTTTGGCGGCCTCTTTTATCTTCGAGAGAGTTCCATCTGTCGATCCGTCATCAATATAGATTAGTTCACCGTCGAAAGAGGCTTTTTTCAGCATCTCATCATAGAGGCGGCAAAACTCATCGATATTGCCTTCCTCGTTCATTGCCGGCACTATCGTTGAGACAAAGAATCCGTTTTTTTCTTCAGCAGCCATGCTTCATTATCCTTTAATTCTCTATACGCCGCTTGCAGCTTGGGCACTTTTGGCGCCAGCCGCATTGCCTCTTCATAGAAGCGGAGTCCTTCCTGCTTATACCGGTTATCGGCGGAGTCGATAAATTGTTTCTTGTAGAACTCAGCCAACTGGGAATTAATATGGTAATTTGACGGTGAAAATTCAATTGCTTTTTTATAGCAACTCTCAGCCAGAATATTGTCACCATCCTCTTCGGCTACTGAACCCACGGCTAGGTAGCCGGAAAGATTGTGTTGATTTACAGACAGGAACTCCGCCGCTAATTTGTGACCTTCCTTGATCTCACCATTTCGATACATATCAACAGCTTTCTCAAATTGTGATAATTGGTAGCTGTCAGCTTTTGTATTACCAGTGTGTCCTGCAATTCGGAACAGGCGTATCTTCTGCGACCCTGCATGGTATGTAAGAATGTGAGTCGCGCTATCCATTAAATCAGGGTAGTCGGTTTTGGCGCATTTTTCATTGCCTTTATCTAAAAGAAGATGAGTAATCGGGAACTCCTCGAAAAGTCTGGGGTCAGCCTGCGAAACACCGAACATGTGAATCACACTGCCCAAATCGTTTTCCATAACCATCGCCGGACCAAGAGGACCAGACATAACTGCTCCCCGGTTGAGTATCAGCCCCAGATCACGACTGTTGTCGCGAAGAGTAAAAGTAGGTCGCTGCGACCAGTAGATATACATTGCGGTATCCAGTCCCACATTGGCTGCGACCAAAAGAATTACTAATACTCTTTTCTGCAATGTAAGATATGGAATGTATACCCACAACCGATAGCGAATCACAAGACTAATACCGACAGTGATTGTCAGAGCTGCCAGACCCGCCCAGATAGCGCAGCTCTCGAAACTGAAATCCCATCCATACCGGTCCGCCAGCTTATCCCATACCTGATAGAAGGGGACCAAAACCAAAGTAAGACAAAAAGGATAGAACAGAAAGGGTGTTTTATGTGGCTCCGCTTTTCGTACTTTTCTCCATAGCATGGTCAACACAATGGCAGCAGCGCCGTAGTTGGCGTAGATCAACACGAGCTGGTAACGCAGAGGGCGGTAATTCCAAATCATCAGGGATACATAGAAACCGACTATCATAGCGGTAAGGAATAGAAGTCCACCGTTAAATGAGGCAAAACCGCTCCGGTTAAACCGGCGTTGAAACAGACGATAGAACATGATTCCAAGAAACACCGCACTCAGCAGCGATACGGACCGCATTCGCTGAAAGAGCTTGGAGTCAACCCCAAAGGTTACCATTCTTTCGACAAATTGAGATATTGATTTCAGTCCGTCGGGAGCGCCGTAGAGCGATACAACCTGCTCTCCGAAATAACCGGAAACCTGAGCCTGCATGGGAGCATAGGTGAAAAAGTACCAGAAAATTGCGGTTGCGCCCAATCCTGCCGCAAACAGAATATATGGTATCAAACGCCGAGCGACCGTTCCCCGATGCTCCATACTTTCCCCGCGTATGGTGGAGGTTTGTTTTCCAGCAACAGCGCTGTAACTGTTTCCACCATCCCGAGCGGAGTCTAAAGGTGATGATGAGCTGCCCCACAGATATTGATAAACGAAAAACACGGCAAACGGGAACAGGAACACCAACCCGATTACCTTGCCAAAGAACACGCTAATTCCTAATGAAATACCAGCAATAAACCACAAAGGCGCTTTCCGACTATAAGTCACAAGCGCTAATGCCAAAAAGGCGAAAAAAGCCATGCTGTGTTCGAGAAATGGCAACCTTCCATAAAACAGGAGATTGTAGTTGAGACCCGCCAGAAGTAAAAACAGCAAACCTGGAATTGCTCCGGCAACTTTCCGGATAAACAGGTAGAACAATAGCAGGGCACCCAGTGCATAGATAAATCCGACGAAGTTGGACTGCCAAGTTCCGACACCCAAAGCCTCAAAAACAGCAACCGCGAAAGCCGTTACACTGGATTTGAGAAAAACAATGTGCAAGTTATCGTCAAAAGGGTCCGGGTCGCCTGTCTGAACATAGTTGCGAGCGAAGATAGTATATTGGGCTGGATCGGTATAGACATCAGTGGAAGCGGACAATCCGGTCGGCGGGTCAGCATCTAAATGATAAACCCTTAGCATCACAACCAGTGAAAGCATAACCAGAACCGCTATCAGTTCCAGACACCGATTGAGATGAAACTTACCGTCCACTGAAGAAATCACGGACCTTTTCGCAGACGAATTCAACCTGCTCTTGCCTCATTTCCGGATAGATTGGTAAAGATAGAATCTCATCGGATAATTTCTCTGTGATGGGGAAATCACCTTTTCGGTAGTCCAGATATCCGAAAGCTGGCTGCAGGTGCACCGGGATGGGATAGTGGATTATAGTCGGTATCTGGTGGTCACTCAGATATTTTTGCAGCGCATCACGCTGATCGGTTTCTATCACGTAAACGTGAAACACATGACCGTACTCAGGATTGCTCAGGGGTAGAACAATCGGAGTATTTTGTAACATTTCATTATACCATCCGGCAATTTTTCTTCGAGCTTCGTTCCACTGATCAAGATATTTCAGCTTAACCGACAACACAGCTCCCTGAATACCAGACATGCGGGCGTTGTAACCGAGCATATCGTGGTGATATTTTTGCTGCGATCCATGATCACGCAACATACGAACATTCTCGGCCAGATTGGCATTATTAGTGGTGATAGCGCCAGCGTCCCCAAAAGCCCCTAAATTCTTGGCTGGATAAAAGGAAAACGCTGCCATCATCCCCAGCGATCCGGCTCGGCGGTTCTTGTACGTGGCACCATGAGCTTGAGCAGTATCTTCGAGAACAGCGACATCATACTTCTCTGCCAGGGTGAGAATCGGGTCCATGTCGGCTGTTTGGCCGTACAGATGCACAGGAATGATTGCTTTTGTCTTCTGTGACAGAGCCATTTTCAACAGTACGGGATCGATATTGCGAAAGAGCGGATCGACATCAACCAACACAGGACGCGCCCCGCTATGAGCAATGGCTGCTACAGTTGCTATGAAAGTATTTGCGGCTGTGATAACTTCGTCGCCGGGTCCGATATCAAGCGCTTTAAGCGCCAGAAGTAAAGCATTGGTGCCATTATTCACACCAACACAATGTCCGACCGCACAGTAACCGGCAAAGCCAGTCTCGAACTCAGACACTGCAGAACCAAGTATAAACGACGATTTATTTATGACATCTTCAATAGCAGAATCAATCTCTGATTTGATGGATTGATACTGGGCATTAAGATCGATATAGGGTATTTGCACTAATATCCTCTTATATCTATAACTTATCTCTCAAAAACCACTTTCCCATTGAGAATCGTCTTGTATACCTGACAGGTCAGTTGCTGCCCGATAAAAGGTGAGTTGTTTGAACGAGAGAGAAACTTATCAGCCTTCACCGTCCACTTCTTTTCAGGATCAATAATCGTTATATCGGCTAAAGAACCCTCCTCCAAAGTACCGCCCGGAAGATTGAGAATGCGGGCTGGATTGATAGTCATCTTGCGGATGACATCAGCCCAACTGAGATAACCTTTATCTATCAGAAAAGTTTTCACAAGTCCAAGCGATGTCTCCAGTCCTATCATTCCCGGAGGAGCCTGATCGAACTCACAATCCTTTTCTTCGGCTGAGTGCGGAGCATGATCGGAGGCGATACAGTCAATGGTGCCATCGACCAACCCTTCTATGACAGCATCACGGTCGTCCTCGATTCGCAGCGGTGGATTAACACGCAGGTTGGTGTTGAATTCTTTGCTTATTTCCTTGTCGGTAAGGATTAGGTGGTGTGGTGTAGCCTCAGCGGTAACATTCACTCCTTCTTTTTTCGCCTGCCGTACCGCATCAACCGCCCGCCTTGTGGTAATATGTTGAATGTGTAACCGTCCTTCGGTTAGGCGACACAGGGCTATATCACGCAACACCGCAACTTCTTCCGCAACAGCTGGTGACCCGCGCAGTCCAAGTCGAGTAGACTCATATGATTCATTCATCATGCCGCCTTCGCACAACTGTCGATCCTCAGAATGTTGCATAACAGGGATGTCAAACATGCGCGCATACTCCAAAGCTCGTCGCATAATCTCGGCATTCTGGACATAGAATCCATCGTCACTTATAGCCACAGCGCCCATTTTCACCAAGTCGCCAATCTCTGCCAGCTCTTTCCCTTTCTGCCCCTTGGTTATTGCTCCCACAACAAAGACCCGTGCATCGGTATTCTGTGCTCTATCCTGAACAAACTTCACCGTTCCCTGATTATCAATCTGAGGCGTTGTGTTGGGCATACAACAGATTGAAGTAAACCCTCCGGCAGCGGCGGCACGACATCCGCTTTCGACTGTCTCTTCATCCTCGCGCCCGGGTTCACGAAGGTGAACATGAATATCAATCAGACCCGGTACTACTAGTTTATCAGTTGCGTCTATGATCTGATCGCTGTCCAACGTCCGTAACTCCTGCCGAATTGGCGCTGAATCAACTTCTACTTTGACAATCCTGCCATCTTTGATAAACACATGAGCATTCCGTCCAAAGCCAAGAGCGGAATCGATAACTCTTCCGTTCTTGATAACGAGATCGTACTTTTTACTCGTCACGATACACCTTCTTCCTCATCCTTACCGCTCAGGAGATAGAGCACCGCCATTCGCACCGCCTGTCCGTTGGTGACCTGATTTAAGATGACTGACTGGCTGCCATCGGCAACATCGCTGGTGATTTCAACTCCACGATTAATGGGACCGGGATGCATAATAGTGTAGTTTTTTTTCAGATGTTTAAGCCTGTCTTTGTTGATACCAAACAACTTGGTATACTCTCTCTGCGATGGGAACAGACCCGAATGCTGGCGTTCCAACTGTATGCGCATGACATTAACCACGTCAGCCCCATCAAGGGCTTCATCAAGATTTGTATAAACATCACAGCCGAATTGCTCCACCTGGTACGGCAGTAAAGTTGCCGGACCGCAAAGCGCCACCGATGCTCCCATAGTTTTAAGACCCCATATATTGGAGCGTATGACGCGAGAATGCATTACATCTCCGATCAACACCACTCGCAGGCCATCAAGCTTTCCGTACTTTTTATAGATAGTGTACATATCCAGAAGAGCCTGAGTTGGATGTTCGTGTGAACCATCACCGGCATTGATGATGTTGGCATCGGAGAAACGAGTGAGGAAATACGGCACGCCCGCTGAAGTATGGCGCACTACAACCATATCGATCTTCATCGCCTCGATATTCTGAAGCGTGTCCCGCAGGGATTCTCCTTTCTTCACGGAGGACGTAGACAAAGAGAAACTCACTGTGTCAGCTGACAGACGTTTCTCAGCCAGTTCGAAAGATATTCGTGTTCTTGTTGAAGGTTCGTAGAACAAATTAACTACCGTGATACCGCGTAGAGTGGGAACTTTCTTGATTGTTCGGTCAAGCACTTCGCTGAATGTATCCGCCGTTTTCAGGATAGCTTCGATGTCCTTGCGGGGAGTTCCCTCGAGACCAAGCAGATGACGGGAACTAAGGCGGCTCATTGTTTCCCCCCTTTTGCCTCTGTTGAATTTGGATCATTGTCCTCATCAAGGGGACCCTTTATTACATATACCCGGTCGGTTGAACCTTCCTTTTCCCCTACCTCCAGCACAACGCGATCGGTGCGAGAGGTGGGAATGTTACTCCCGACGTAATCTGCTTTAATGGGAAGTTCACGGTGTCCGCGGTCGACCAGCACAGCGAGCTGGATTGTGCGGGGACGACCAAAATCGTTTATTTGATTTAGAGCCGCCCGGATTGTTCGTCCGGTGAAGAGCACGTCGTCAATTAAAATCACGTTACGATCAACAACATCGAACATGATCTCTGTTCGCTGAATAATTGGTTGGTCAAGCTTGGAGTGTACGTCATCGCGATACAAGCTGATATCCATAAGACCAACCGGCACCTTGATTCCTTCAATGTCCTCTATAATTCCGGCTAATCGCTGCGCCAGATAAACTCCTCGGGTGACAATACCGATAAAAACCAACGATTCAGCTCCGGAGTTATGCTCAAGTATTTCATGGGCGATTCGCATCAGAGCACGGCTGACTTTCTTTTCATTAAGTATCAAATCATGTTTGTTTGACAAAGAAACCTCCCCGAATATAATAAATATAGATTGGGCGCTGGCCTGAATATAACAACCATGCTTTCTTACAAAGCTGACTAAAGAGATAAAAAGAATTTATCACGTTGCTTATTCCTTTGGGATCTCTCAGGATCACCTTAAAAGGGTCGCCGGGCGACTGATTGGTTCTTCATGAACCTTAAATAGAATAATATCAGAATTCTTCCGCGAGTCAAGTGTGCGAGGGAAAAAGATGAAATAAAGTGACTTCTGGCTCCAAGGAGGCATACACGGAAGTTGTAGTCCAATAGTCGCTCGGGCGTATCATCAAGCGGCAGGTCGCTTTACCTACTGATTGTCGGGAACAAAAGGCTCCTGACCTACAGGAAAGCGCTGTGGGTCACCCCGTGCTTTCGACGTTTATTTACTCGCTCTTACAGAGATAACCCGTTGATGCTATCGATGATGAAACTTACACCCAGCCAGAGCAGGAAGGCAGCGCAGAGGAGAATAAGAACCTTGAGACCCGTTCCAACAATCAACTTTTTACCTTTCCACAGCAGGATAGAAACAACTGAGTACCACACAAAGTCTGACATAATATGTCCGAAATAGAACACGACTGGTCCGACTGCGCCAAACTCTAATGATTTAGTAACAAAAGCCAGCCCGGTTGTTGCCCACCAGACAAACCAGTAAGGATTTGAAAGGGTAGCAGTGATACCTTTCCCTGCTAATCGGTGATGCGCTGTTTGAACTGACGAATTGGTTTCATAAGAAACACTTCCCCTGAGAATGCCATAAGCCATAGAAGCACCCATCCACAACAGAGCTACACCTCCAACAATCCCGATGACACTCGGAGCCAGAGAATTGTCAGCAATGGTCACCAAGCCAAGTGACAACACTACTACCACACCAATCTCGGCTACAGCGTGACCGACGGATATTATCGGACCAGTAACCCATCCGTTATGCGGCGTCTCAGCAATACCGACCGCCAGCAAAGGTCCGGGCATCATCGCACCGGAGAAACCGACGCCGAATGACAAGAAAAAAAGGGATATCAGTTCCATATTATGTGTAACAAGTCAATGTCTGGTTGGGTTTCATGGTTATGGGTGCGGCGATTCCTTGCCTTTCCCCTTACGATACAAACGGGCATCAGGGTCAGTCGTGGATTCATGAGTATCATTGCGACGCTTCTCACCA
>QNAG01000015.1 GCA_003641415.1 Candidatus Zixiibacteriota bacterium
CGATCCTGACGTTCATTGGAAAAATCCTGAGGGGCAGAATTATCAACGAGAGATATCAGCCCCAGTCCGGCGGCTGCATACCGACGGGCGTCCCACATTACAGGTAGCACGTCGCCGAAAGCAAGAAACCCCACTCTCATAATAAGTGATAGAAGCAGAGTTAAAAAGATTGCTCTTTGGAGGGTGCGGCTTTGCACAGTTCTGTATCCCACCTATAACCAATGTATAATAAAAACAGACAGAGCGTACTTTCCGAAAAGAAAGGAACAACCCTGAGGGTTCATTCTTCTTCCACGCTGTCGACGGCTTCTTCTTCGAGACGTTTCAGCGAAAGATGTTCTTTTTTAAGAAAGTAAAACCCCAACATAGTAACAATAATATACTGAGTTGCGTGGAGCACTATAGCACAGGATAGAGCATCCTCTTTAGAAACGCCATACTTCATCAAAGACCACACTGCTCCGTAGTGATAGACACCTACAAAACCTGGCGATGAAGGTACTAAAATTGATACAGAGACTACTACCAAGACAACGAAGGCGGTGTCAACAGGCAGATCAAGCCCGAATGCCTTGAATATGAAGATGTTCGAAAAACCCATTATCAGCCAAATTAGAAGTGTTTGAACACCCACCGAGATAACACTACGAACATCGGTGAGAAATTCCAACCCGCGTGAGAACTTAATAATTACTCCCTCAAAAGCAACCTTTGCTTTGTCTGGTAAAAAGAAAAGATAACGCGTAATAAGATGTCCCGTCTGAGTTGGCTTAAGCGCCAAGATCAGAATGAACATAATGCCGCACAGGGCAATAGCAATGGCTATATTGAGTCCCTGTGTCATCCCCGGATCAAGTGACAAATCGGAGAAATATAGAATAGCTCCAAAAATCAGTAGTAGTGCAACAAGATCGAACACCATCCGTTCCACAAAGATAGTCGCCAGTGAAGCAGATTTGGTGATTCGTTTTTCGCGAGACGCCAACGAATAAGCCCGTACGAATTCACCTAATCTCAACGGCAGAACGTTATTGGCCATGAAGCCGATACAAGTAGCAGCCAGTAGTCGAGGGAAAGCCACATGAGTGATCGGCTCCACCATAGCTCTCCATCGATAAGCCCGCTGATACATAGTCAGGAAAACTATCGCAATGTTTGGAATCAGCCAAAGATAATTGGCGTTTTTCAAAGCTGACCCAAGATCAGAAAAATCGATATTTTTGAACAACACACCCAATAGTACTACCGAGATGACGATACCGAGAACCAGGTATAAGAGTTTCTTTGTCTTCAGGGTCATGCCGATTCCTCGACCATTGTCAGTATCAACTGTTCAAATTCCTTTGCCGCATTGTCCCAATTGAATCGCGAAGCCCATTCCAGGGAACCTTGACGCAGGGTGATTTGTAAAGATTTATCCGTCAAAATAGTTGTAAGTCGATCGGCGAGTTCATCGATGTTCCCGTGTTCGTAAAGATAACCGGTGACACCATCCTGTACCGAATCGCGAAGACCAGGCACATTTGCGGCAACAACCGGAGTTCCGACAGAGTTGGATTCTATGTTAGTCAATCCCCAGCCTTCTTTCAGCGATGGCAGGACCGCCACGTGAGCGCGTCTCATGCGTTCTACTTTGTTCTCCACCGATACAAATCCGGGGAACTCAACAACATCAGTAAGTCCCAATTTACCCACAAGAACCTTAAGCGTATCAAGATAATCGCCGGCTCCAACAATCATCAATCGGGCGTCAGCGACTCGCTTTCTCACTATATTAAAGGCATTGATCAAGTCCTGTATGCACTTATATTTTTTTATGCGTCCAAGGTACAATACTGTCGGACGTTCGTACTTCTTAACCTTCGGGGCATAAGAATAAAGAGTGCTGTTGATACCACAGTGGATGACGAAAATATCATCTCGCGGAATACCACGTTCAACAAGATCTATGGCGGTTGACTCTGATATTACATTGAATGGACGCCCTCGATAAACAGAAACCAGCGGACGCTCGGCGAGATAAATATATAACCCAAGTATAAAATTTATCTCCTGGAATACTGTGGTGGCGAACAAGTGAGGAACAACAACCAGCGTTCGCAATTTAAGATAAAGTGGAGTGTAAAAAGGAATTTTGTTGATATCTTCTATGAGCAGATCAAAATTGTTTTCCCTGACTAATCGCCTTAGATGAAAAGGAGCAACCAGGTTGAAATTGAAACGATTGCCGCGTCTGATTATCCGAACCCCCTCTACCATCTCCTCCCGTTTACAATTGCTAAACCCTGAGCAGAAAAGAGTAACTTCATGACCATAGGTTACCAATCGTCTTAGCAATTCCTCCAGATGGACTTCAGCTCCGCCACCATAGGGATTCTTGAGATCGTTCCAGTTGAGCGCCAGTATTTTCATTGACCTAACCTGTTGATTTGCACTTTGGGATGAATACTCTTTTCAAGTTCTCCCAACATCTCTCTCACTCGGTGATCATCAGAATTGAACTGCAACCAGGTTTGCATCAACTGATGCATATTCTCGATTTGCTTGTTTTCGAAATATAATTTTATCAGATCCTCAAAAGCCATACGATATGAGGGATTTCCCACTAACACTGCACTCAGGGTTTTCTCAGCCATAGCATCGTTATTATCTTTGCGATAAGCTCGGGCTAAAATAACTTCAAGTTTCTGGCGATCACCCGCCCATGTGTTGTCAATAAGTTCGCGTATCTTCGCTGGTTTTACCTGCTCCTCATACAATGCTGCCAGGAATTCCACAGGACTCCCCGCATGAGGAACTTGTTCAACTGCTGCTCTGGCCATCTTTGCAGCCCTATCGAGATCACCGGCTTTGCGCAAGGTGTCGGCTACCACCAGGAAGGCGTTGCCGTAGTTTCGTGTCAGACGAGCAGTAGCTTCATCCATATAGATTGTCGGATCATTGACACCCCGGGCGCGGAATCGATTCGGGTTGAGAAAGAAATCGACACTTTCCTCTACATCTACTTCCAGCGGATGCTCTGTTTGTGATACCTGCCATACCATACCCTTCAGTCGAAGCATCGGATCGATACTACGAGCGCGATAACGACGCGTTCCAGAGCCAACTGTTACCGAGAAACAAACCGCTGTCTCCTGTGCATAGCGATCAATAACGGCATCCATCACCAGGTCCTGAAATCGAAAATAGCGTCCATCTGAAGTGCGAATTGGCCTGAGCTGGTCAATTTGAGTGTCAGTCCAGCCAAGATCTAAACCTATATTGGATTGTAATTGTTTAATGTACCAGCGTGTGTTAGCCAGGGAAAGATTGATGACACGTACATCATTACGAACTTTGTATACTTCCTGCAAGCACCATAGTGGGAAAGTATCATTGTCGCCATGGGTGAAGAGTATTCCGTTTTGCGGAGTTGATTCCAGGAGGTTTCGCCCGTAGTCGTAAGGAACTACATTTCTTGATCTGTCACAGAAGTAATAGTTGTTTGCAAGGGTAATCACAGGAAGTAAAAACAATAACAGCGAAAAACCCAAAATCGCTTTTCGGGGAACAGATTTGAGTTTTTCTGCGCTCTTACGAATCGTTTGAATAAATACCGAAAGTCCCATTCCAATGGCAAGACCGAATAAAATATAAGCCGGCGTAAAGAAGTAGTCGCGGTCGCGAACCTCGATATAGTCCATCCCTGTGCGAGGATGTTGACGGGTTCCATCGGCGAAATTCATATACAGAATCAAACCTGCAGAAACCAGAAGAAGCAGCAACAGAAATGGCAGCCCCAGTTTCGCTCGACGGCGCACTATCTCCCAAATTCCAAAGATACCCACAAAGACCAGTATTATTGACGCTGGACCGGTAACGCCATACTGATCTTTGAAAAAATGCCAGAAGCCCATTCTTCTGTAGTCGCCAAACTGGTTCATCCATTCCGCCCGCCGCTTGAACATCCGCTCGAGCATATTCTGTGAACCGTATTGTTTTCGCTCGAGAAAACTAATTGTGGCAGCCACGCTCTGGGATGGGTTGTTCTCATTAATGTTCGGGTGAAGGGCGGAACGTATTGGTACGAACAGATGCACTGATAAACCAATAACCGCACACAACAGCAACGCAACTGCCGGCTTCCACCCCGGTAGCTTCCGAGCTATCCCAAGGGTAACTATCAACAACAATGCTACAAGAATGCCAATAAAGAAAACCTTCAGTCCGATGATAATCAGAGAAATGGCAGCAAGAGCTATCAGGACAGGCCAGTGTAAATGTTTACGCAGTAAGAACAGAAGAAGCAGCGCTGCTATAGCAGAAATAATCAAAAAAGGTATCAGTCCTTTGAAAAGGTACAATAAAAAAATCGCAACCGAGGCAGCAATCACAAACCCTGCCGGCACCAGAAGTGGGTCGTCTTCAAGGGAATGATTTCTCTTGAGAACTCGACGCAGTATGATAACCACTGCCCAGATAGTCATCAGCGTTAATGCCACAGAACCAATAATACTTGCGACAGCTATTCCGTTTGAAGAGATAGCTCCATCCCCCTGACTTTTCCCAACATTGCTGACAGCTAATCCAAAAAGAGGAAGTGACGCCAGAAGAAACCCACCACCAATGAGAAGCTGCATTCGTGGCACGCGCTCATACGAGAACATGTAGAAGAAATACAAAACAGCGATTATCACGACAGGGATATAATAAGGGATTTCATTGGGTTGGGAAGACAAAGCGAAAATTAGATAAAGTTCGAAAAAGATAAAAATTGATAGTGCAAACCAGGTTCCTGCTCCGGCTGATTTCCTGATAATAAAAAACAATCCCGCTATCAGTACTGCGACAAACACTGTCATATGCACGCCAATGCCCAAAACACCAAGGTATACAATAAGTGCCATGATAGCGTAACCAAAGTTCGTTTCCCGATGCTCATAATAGATCAATGTCAGCCATATAATAGCCATCATAAGCATCATGGCCATTCCATATACTTCAGCCTCAACCGAGTTATTCCAATTGGTTAGTCCAAAAGCTGCAAGCAGAGCGCCTGAAGCGCCACCGGCAAAAATCAGTACCTTCGTATACGACGTCCTGTCAGATTCAAACCAGGCACGCAACATGCGCACAACGACAAGATATCCAAACAGCGCCGTAAATGACGAACAAACTGCCGACAGCATATTGATGCGTACGGCTATATCAGTCCCGAGAGGAAGAACACTAAAAAGGCGACCGAAAAGAATATATAACGGTGTTCCGGGAGGATGGGGAATACCCAGAATATATGAGGCGGCGATGAATTCGCCGCAGTCCCAAAATGAGAGAGTGGGAGCCTTGGTCAGACTATAAACAACAAGTGAGACTATCCATACCAAACCGGCAACAATGGCGTTGGTATAATCGAACTGCTTTGGTAAACGAAGCCGCATAACAATACTGTTGCATTCCTCCGGCGGATACTTGTTTTGCCCAACAGTAAAAGCTAAGTCGTTGAGCATCAAAGGAATTTAATATATTGGATTTCCCTGTGCTGTCCAGTAATAATTGTTAGGGGCAAGACACTAAAAAATGAATTGTCCCAATCAATGTTTTTCTACCCGTTGCCAATATCTTCTTTGAAATTTAGCTCCTATGAGTTCAGGATTCCTGAAGAGGGACAATGCAAATAAACTCAAAAGGTTCGTCGTATGGATTGCTGTACTGGTGTTCCATGTTCGGGGGTACAAACGCGAAATCACCGGCAGCCAGTTCCTTGATATCCTCACCAAGCCGAAGACGTCCACGTCCGGTTGTAATGTAGTTGACATGTTCCCAATCATGACTATGCCTGGGGCTGTTTCCACCTGAAAGCAGACGAAACAGTCGCATATTGTGTGTATCCCAACCCTGATCTTTGCTAATAACACTAAGTCCCTGCATTCCTTCGGCACCATCCATTTTAATGTCGCTCATTTCGATATCGGTTGACTTAATAACTGGCATAGTCTCCTCCTGTAGTTATTTCTAAAAGTAATAATAACGCTTTGGTAATCTGATGGAAGAGGAAACTTGATTTTTCGACAACTCACAAAAAAATGACCTGTCCCGATAGGGGACAGGCCATATGGTCCAATTGCTAATTTTCTATCCTATATAACCAAAACTACCGACGAGTTGTCCTCCGGCGGCGGGTTGTACGATCAGCCATACGACGCGAAGTAGCCTTGCGAGGCATACTACGAGTTGTGCTGGCGCGGTACTTGCGCTTGGGGGTCGTCTTGCGGGTGGTTTTGGCGCGACGTTTCACGTTTGTGGTGGGACGACGCTTGGGAGTGGAACGATTGAAAGAATTTGCTGCTCCCCGATTACCCTTCCAGACCGACGGACTGGCTTTCTTGATGTTCATGTCGACCGCTTTATAGCGGACAGAGTAAACCGTACGCCCTAGCTGGCGAGCGATCCACGCTGTCTCATAGCGACGATAGAACTTGCGCATGAAAGTCATTTCTTCCCTGGTCCACGGGCGTGCTACACGACGCACAGTGCGACGTGCAACGGCACGGCGAGCAGTTTTGAACTTACGCATTGCCATACCTAACTCCTTGTTTGATCCGTTTACAATCGCAGACATTGACCAAGGCCAACGCCCAATTACTAAAACTTTCTACTATCATCGTCCTTTTCTTAACATACTTAATCTCAACCGCTTAAGTTTTTCACTCTGCCACCTTTTCCCTCACGGCAGATCCGGCTACCCTATGAATTAGTCTTTTCTATTTGAAACAATGGATATTTATAACCACGTTCAACCCAGTATGAAACTGTTGGGTATATACACCTGTATATTACTTGAATAAACCGACTAACTTATTGTCATACTATCAATTGTGTTTTCTAAAACTCTGGACCAAACTTCCTTTAAGGAATACAATGGATTTTCCCCCACATATACCCTCGCAACTAGCAGATTATACTATGAATTGATGTGGTCAATAATGTTCGAGAACCAACCTGTATTATTATTGATCATGAAGTCAATGTCAGGTAAACAATGCAAATTATGATAGAAATAACAACTTGCTGAGCAACTACGAAAGGAGTATCGAACGGCTTCGCTTTTCAGGTTGCATCGCTCGAGTTAAGTTTGTAGACTGAATCAGAGATTAGCCGATACTGAAATTATGAAGAAAGAATATTTCTTAACATCTGTTTTTCTATTCATCGCTGCTGTAATTTTTTACTTATTTTACCGTATTGTAATTCCATTTTTTGCGCCCATCTGTTGGGCGGCTGTGTTGGTTATTATTTTCAACCCGTTATACATTCGTCTCAGGACTCGCATTAAATCAGTTGGACTGGCCTCGACTCTGATGTGTTTGTTCATCCTGGTGATTATCATTGGCCCGATTACATACTTATTCATCGCTCTTGTCAATGAAGCTGCAAGTGCGGTGGTTAAGGTCAATATTATGTACCGGGCTGGTGAGTTTGATTCGCTGTTGTCTTTTGACCTGCCGTGGTTGACAGCGTTAAAAATTAAACTATCGCAGTACTACGACTTGTCTCAGATCAATATAAACGAACTGATTAAGGATTCAATCGACAAGGTTAGCGGGGTAATTCTTAACCAGACCAGCTGGTTGATTGCTAACGGCACAAAAACGATTTTCTATTTCGGGTTGATGGTTTTCAGCATGTACTATTTCTTCAAGGATGGCCAGGCTGTTATCGACAAGTTAAAGCGATTGATGCCGCTAACTCAGGAGCAGGTTGACATAACCTTCAAACATTTACGCGATGTTATCCAGGCGACTATGTATGGTGGAGTTATAGTCGCACTAATTCAGGGATTCCTGGGAGGAATCCTTTTTGCCATACTAGGTATCCCCTCCGCTATCTTCTGGGGAGCTATCATGGCGCTCTTGTCGATTATCCCGCTTCTGGGAGCATTTATTGTCTATATCCCAGCGGGCATCATTTTGATTATAGGTGGCTCGTATATCAAAGGGATAATCGTAGTTGCAATTGGTACGCTGGTTATTTCGCAAAGTGATAATATCATCAGGCCATATCTTATCTCCGGGCGAACATCAATGCACCCATTGTTGCTGTTCTTTTCGATCATGGGTGGCATTGCTATGTTTGGTCTGCTCGGTATTGTGCTGGGACCGCTTATCGCGGCTGCTTTTATAACAGTCCTTCAGGTTCTTGAAATCCGTCTTCACCCTGAGGAGGAATTAATCGCCGATTCTGATAGCGAAGAACAGCCGCAATAATCGAACGTAACCTTTGACAAATCAATATCGCAGTAATTGCTCGCTTTTCCTTTACTCAACAAGGATTCCACAATAGGGACTAGGTCCACCTGTAAATAGAAAATCAACAAATGAGGTCAGATCACTGACATCAATGGGACCACCGGTTCCCTCCTGACCGTTAATGTTCGCAGCTTCAAGAATTGGCGGTTCCGATCCACCAGTGAACAGATAGGCTACAAGATAGGTCAGATCAGCGATATTTGGTCCTTCACCATTGTCGTCGACATCACCACAGATATATACGACCAGCGTAACATGCTGGCTGTCTGAAGTGTAAATATCAGCGACCTCAACATCCAAACCAGTCAACTGCCTTTCAATTAGTGGCGTACCGGTAATGGAATCGTCCTGAGGTGTTAGCCACTGGGGATAATTCGAAAATGTAATTGTGTGGGTTATATCGTCCGGATCAGAGAATTCCGGACTATAACTAAAGAGGACTCCGGATTGAATTAGGAATGAATCGGGCGAAATAATCTCAGGTGACATATTCAGGTTGAATCGGTGAGCCCAGGGAGCGCCGATAAACGGATGCGTCTCGATACGCCCGGAACTGTCGGCGGCCTGGATATAGTAGGCAACCTCGGATGCCCCCGGCTGCGCAGGTATAAAACTATAGAATGAATCAGGTACCGACGTAGAAGACAACATGACAAAATCCCAGGGACCTTCATCTACGCTGTAAAAAACCTTCAACGAATCAGCAATCAAACCCGAATCCGAACAGGCTTCGATATTGACAGATATCGGGCGGTCTTCGTTTGGGTCAAACGTTCCAACTGTGGGAATGTGATTGATGAAAAGCATCCCGGGGTCTGGTACGCCCATAGTTCGGCAGTGGATGGCATCGTCGTCATACCACGAACCAGAGTAGCCGATTATCTCGTAGCCCGGCATAGCGTCCTCGTATGTCTGAAGGGCGTCATCATCCCAGGCGCTTCCGAATATCGGGACCAGCACCTTATTGTTCAAAATAAGCGAATTGGTATATGCGGTACCAACAGGACAGTAAATCCTAACAATTGTATATGGCTGCCCCCATGCCGATATCTGCTGCGATAGAAAATCAGCCCTTGCATTAAGAAGAGCATAGCTGGAGCTTGAAGCTGGCACATCCTTTATCAGAATCGTGGTCGGATTGAGGAATTTAGCCCAGCAATCAATATGATGAATACCATACGATTCAATATAATCAAGCACAGTGTAGTCATTTCCCAAATAGTCATACATGCGGCTGTCAATTGTGGTCTCGCTGAGGCTGTCGTTTTCATTATAAACCAACCTTGTAGACATTGACATACCCAGTCCATCGGACATATGGTTGCCACCCGTAGTGACCAGTGGCATACCGTAAACATTCAAACCCCACTCCGCCCCGATAATCTGTGGAATGAGATCGTCATTTGGACGCGGTCGGTTATAGACATGATCGACAATAGCCTGACGCCCGTTTTGAAAGATAAACCAAGGACCATAATCGCGAGTCCACCATGTATCAGTAGCGGCGATAATAAAATCGGTGTTGTCCATGTTGACTCCACCCGACGAGTATTCGTTGCTGGCAGTGGTTTGCTGGGATGAACTGCTTACAATCGTTACCACGACCAGGTCTTCCGACATTTCAGCTACCAATGATACTGGAATATGCAGAGGGTAACGGATAATGACTCCTGTGGAAGGTTCCCATTCGGCTGGATTGCGAATTTCGCCTATAGGGGGAGCTGTGGCTTTATGAGTCTTACCTACCTCATCGAGCCGTGTCATTTCTTCGTCAGTAAGCCCTATCGTGTAAACCTGTTCCTCAGGAACAGTATCGGCAAAGATAGTAAACGTAGCGGTTACAAAAAGAATAACTAATGTGAGCAAACTGGTTTGTTTCATAACACCACCGAAGAAAGCATATGGTTAGTATATTGTTGGTACTTGTAATAGTACAAACTGGGTTACAGAAGGTAATTTAATAGAAAATCCGATTTATGCAAATGAATCTTCTTCAGACCTTTCTGACGAGGAATGCTGTTATGTGACTAAGCGTATGTACCAGAATATCCTTGCCGTTTATTTTGGTAATTTCATTAACGTCAGCCGTCACCAGAACGGTAGGCCAAGCGACCCGCCGTAGTTTACCACCCATCGAGCAGGTCAAACGGCCTGCCGCTTGACATATGAGGATGCGCGTCAAGTCGACAAGGCGGCTTGACTCATGGCTGACTTTTCCCACGTAGGCTGGGGGCTTGTCTCCCAGCAATAGTCATTCAACCAGGCGATGTCTGCGAGCGGAATCGAGGGACAGTGAACAAAAAGCCCTCCGGCAACCCGAGGGGCTTTTCTCTTGAGAGATAACTCTACAGTTTTTTCGCTATATGATCATATAATTCCTACGGGCACACCGCCGGGTCGGGTCCACCGGTAAACAAATAGGCTACCAAATATGTGAGATCTGCCACATCCAATCCACTGCTACCATCAACATCGCCTTCTTCTTCACATGGTGGTGGCGGGCCGCCGGTAAACAGATATGCTACAAAGTAGGTCAGGTCTGCAACGTCGATTGCCATGTCGTAGTTCACGTCTCCGCGGATTCCGTCATGGTTGCAGCAGGTCTCGCAGGCATCGCCGATACCATCACCGTCGGTGTCAAGCTGGTCAGGGTTGTAGTCCTCGGGACAGTTATCACAGACATCGCCGACTGTGTCGCTGTCGGTATCGGTTTGTGCAGGGTTGTAATCATTCGGGCAATTATCGTATTCGTCAGGTATGCCGTCCTCATCACTATCAGCACTAATCTTGGTCACAAAAGCATCATAATAACCTTGATATGTTCCCTGATACGGATTGAGGGTCGGAAAATTAGTGGATCGTGTTTCTCCCGTCACATATGCAGCCCCGGAAGTATCAACTGCGATGCCTCTGCCTTTGTCATTATCACTACCACCCAAGTAGGTGCTGTAAATCAGGTTGTCACCGGAATTGTTTAACATGGTAACAAAAGCATCCTGACCACCCTGATTAGCCCCCTGAAACGGGTTGAGCGTCGGGAAATCGGTGGACATTGTCTCACCCGTCACATACGCCGCCCCAAAAGCATCTACTGCGATGCCATAGCCATAATCATAACTACTGCCACCCAAGTAGGTGCTGTAAATCAGGCTGTTGCCGGAACTGTTTAGTTTGGTGATAAAAACATCAGAATGACTATGTTTTGTTCCCTGATATGGATTGAGTATCGGATAATCAAAAGAAAATGTATATCCTGTCACATATGCCATCCCGGAAGCATCCACTGCAATATCATAGCCTTTATCATTATCATTACCACCTAAGTAAGTGCTGTAAATCAGACTGTTGCCGGAACTGTTTAGTTTGGTGACAAAAACATCTCTTTCACCCTGATATGTTTCCTGATACGGATTGACCGTCGGAAAATCGGCGGAATATGTAAATCCCGTCACATATGCCATTCCGGAAGCATCTACAGCAATGCCTTCGCCATGTTCATAACCATCACCACCTAAATATGTGCTGTAGATCAAGCTGTTGCCAATACTGCTTAATTTAGTGACAAAAACATCATAATTACCCTGCAATGTTCCCTGATACGGGCTGAGGGTCGGGAAATCGGTTGATTTCGTATATCCCGTCACATACGCCGCCCCGGAAGCATCAACCGAAATGCCATTGCCAACATCCTCTAAATCCCCACCTAAATAGGTGCTATAAACCAGACTGTTGCCGGAACTGCTTAACTTGGCAATAAAAACATCAATGTCACCCTGATTCGTCTGGTATGGATTTTCAGTCGGAAAATCGGTGGATTCCGTATATCCAGTCACATATGCCGCCCCGGAAGCATCTACTGCAATACTATTACCATAATCATAATTATCACCACCTATGTAGGTACTGTAAACCAGGCTGTTGCCGGAATTGCTTAATTTAGTGACAAAAACATCAGAATTATTCTGTATTGTTCCTTGATATGGATTGAGCGTCGGAAAGTCGGTGGAATATGTATATCCCGTCACATACGCCGCCCCGGAAGCATCTACTGCAATGCTATTGCTTTGATCATATTCACTACTACCCCCTAAGTAGGTGCTATATGTCAATATCGGATCAATCACAAGAGGTAGAGCCGGATCGTAATCACTACTGAGTTCAAACCCAAAGGAATTATCGCCTTGTAGTCTATAAATACCTTCTACTGGAATACGTATATCACTTTCTACCTGATAAATAACAGGGCGTTGTTCAACAACTTTACCCCATTCGGTTTCAACAACCAAGCGGCCAACCGCATCTATTGAGAGGGACTTCGTTCCTTCGTACTGCACTGCAATCTGCGAAGGGTCAGCACCCGGCGAGATAATAAAATCGTACTCCATGTGAGTACCGTTGCCGTAATACTTCAGGTCGATGCCGTCATACACATTTTCATAGACGATTGCCTGGTAGTTGGGGACATCGGTGTGCCAATCGTTGGGATCATTGCCAATGAGGTAGTTGCATTTGTAATCCATCTCCCGTAGACCAATCATACGAGGATTCGGATTAGAACCAACGAAGTTGGACTTGATGGCAATGGATTCAATACTGTCAGGTTCATGGTCAAAGCGGTCAGTTTGTAGGTCAGGTTGCTTGTCAACCTGACGATCTGAACCCATAGCAAGCTGTGGGGTACCCATTGGTGCGAAATCGACGGGTATATGACGTGTGAGCTGGTAGATGGCACCATCAGTTGTAAACCACATCATAGCCCCACCGGCATTGGCGCAATAGAGAACTTGCTCATCCCATTGTCCCTGGTTTTCCGTGAAGGCCAACGGCATAGAGGTGAAATTGCGGAGTACTGTGATTGACCGGTCATTGGCGATGGCACTAGCACACATTATGAGACATAGTGCGACTATTGCAACTGGGAGAAGTTGGTGATTCTTTATAGGAAATACTCCTGACATATACAGTCATTTCAAGTCGGTGAAGCGTAAGACCCTATCGCCACCTTACTTTTGTACAACATACGCTAAAACAGCCCAAAAGTCAAGGAAGCAGGACTGCGGCCAGCGCTGAATCGGACCATAACGATTAAGCCAGCCTGTCACCCTGAGCCCGCTACGGCGGGAAACATGACGATTGCTGCTATTACAAACGATAATGACAAAGATGAGTAACTTGGTGAATCATACCTCTCTTTCAGTCCAGGCAATTAGTGATGATGGCAATGTGTGTGCCAGGTACAGCAAACAAGCAAATGCCGGCAGCAGCGAAATGTTTATAGTGCCGGACATATATTCCTCGATCAACTCGCTCGCCAAAATAACCAAAAGGCAGAGAATGCTGAAGGCACTATAGGATCGCCGTAGTGATATATGCACAACCTGAGTTTCCCTTTCATCGAGATTCTCAATATTGGTGTGAACCAATCTCCATAAGCCCGTTTTTCCGTGAACATACAAGCAGCTTGCAATAGTGACAATCAATGCTAATACGCTAATAATCAAGAATTCGTTGGCATGGGTTTGTTTGGCTGCGTAGAAAAAAACCAACATGAGAACCAGCGAACCGTAGTTGAGCAAAACCCCCGCTCTTCTGACTGATCTTGACATGATATTCGTCTCCTTATTTTCCGTTCTGACTCTTACGATCAAGCAACTCCTCGCTCAGTGGCCTCATTGGCTCAGTTGAAAATACTAAATCAATGGGCAAGCCAAAGCATTCACTGATTCTGAAGGCCAAATCAAGACTAGGGTTGTACTCTTCTCTTTCCAGGTATCCAACGGTCTGGAAATTGACACCGATTTTTTTAGCCAGTTCTTTTCGGGAGATGTTTCGCTCCTGTCGAAGAACTGATATCCTATTGAATAGTTTTCGTGTTTTCATACATTGAATATAATATATTATTGTATATTTACAACATATATTTTTATATTTATGTTATTTTTTTTAGTTAATCCAGCAGGGTAGTCCATAGGGCTTGTTGAGAGACCCCTTGTTTGAACCAGCCACCCGACGGATAGCCTATGGTTGACTCTTGACTTCCATCATCATAGCAGGTGGGGTACCGTAGTAAATTAGCCCGCGCGGCGAATTTGCTATCTGACGAGAATGTTTAGATTAAAGACAGTTTCGACTTGTGTCACTTAGTGGTTAGAAGCACCGCCGCCCTATCCAATATAATATCGGGATCGTTTCTTTCGGTTGGGTCAAAGATCTCGTACCGAGATCCGCCGTTTTCGCCCTTATCGTTTTCTTCTCGTTCATCTTCGCTCATATAGATAACGTGCTCAATCGCTTCACGACCGTCAGCATTCTGAAACTGTGTTACGATATGTCTACCCACCAAGCGGCTTCCAGGGTTAATCCACTCCTTGTCGAGCCAATGACGCTTTATGACCCAGCCACAGCACACGAAAATTGCTGCCAGCAACGAACCTATAACGATGAGACTTAAAGAATCCAATGGCGATCATCTCCCATCTAGCCCACAAACTAAACTATGCGTTTTTGGGAGCCGATGTCAAGATAGTTAACGAAATAGGTTTGACTTTCGCATTGCAGCAAGTGATATTCTAAACATGCGAACCAGAATGACTACTATAGCGATCGTCTGGTTGCTGATCTCTATCTTCGTTATCACAACCTATGCAGCCAGAAACGATCAATATGATGCCGATTCGGTGGATACCGTAAATGATGAATCGACAAGCGCTACATACGAAGCGTTAGTTTACACCTTAACCATCGATGGTGCTATCGGTACTGTAACCAACGACCGGATTGAACTGGCTATCGAGGAAGCTGAAGACAACGACGCCGAGTTATTGGTGGTTTTTCTGGATACCCCGGGAGGATTTACCAAACCAACCTGGTCGATCTGTAAGAGTATCCTCAACGCCCATGTGCCGGTATGTATGTACATTGCACCCCCTGGAGCACGAGCCGGTTCGGCTGGAGTGTACATGACCTATGCCTCGCACTTTGCCGCTATGGCGCCTTCGACAAATATTGGCGCGGCGCATCCGGTCTCAGGTGGGGGGCAGGAAGTTGATTCCTTGATGAACGAGAAGATCACCAACGATGCTGTAGCGCAAATCAAGGCTGCCGCTGATGAACATGGCCGCAACGCTGAGTGGGCAGAGAATGCAGTGCGTGAATCCGTATCCATCACCGATCGGGAGGCTCTCGAGTTGAATGTTATTGACTTCCGAGCAGAGAACCTCGACGATCTGCTCGAACAGATTAATGGGCACACAGTCAAACTCCCGAGAGAAACGCGGACTATGGATCTTTCCAATCCCAAGGTCATATCGCTGAGTATTTCATTTGTACACAAGATTCTCGATATCATTACACAACCTGATATAGCTTTCATTTTGTTTTCGATTGGCAGTTTGGGAATTATGTTGGAGTTGTATAACCCGGGCTCAATTCTCCCCGGCGTGGCCGGTGCTATCTGCCTTATATTGTCATTCTATGCCTTTCAGGCCTTACCTATCAACTATGCCGGGCTGGCTCTGATTATACTATCAATTATACTATTCATAGCAGAGATTAAGATTGTTAGTCACGGCATTCTCACAATTGGGGGCGTGATTTCTTTGTTCTTTGGAGGGCTTATGCTGATAGATACCGTTGATCCCAGCCTGCAGATATCTCGTTCGATTCTAACCACTATAGTTCTCCTTGTTGGAGTTGTGGCTGCTATCGCTTCCTATTTGGTGATTAGGGCTGCACGGAGGCAACCATCAACCGGTGAGGAAGGCATGGTCGGTAAAACCGCCGAGGTGCGAACCAACGGGATGGTGTATATCAATGGCGCTTTGTGGAAAGCGGAATCGCTTGATATTCTGTCCGAGGGTGACCGGGTTGAGATCGTAAGCATGGATAAGCTGACGTTGAAAGTTAAAAAAATAGACAAATAAACCAAAAATAGAGAGGGAAAGATATGCAACTGGCACCGATATTCCTGCTGGTATTCTTCGGATTGATACTCTTGTTCAACATGATCAAGATTCTCAAGGAGTATGAACGAGGAGTTATTTTTCGACTTGGTCGGCTCATCGGAACAAAAGGACCGGGGATGATTATTCTCATTCCTATCATTGATAAGATGGTCAGGGTGGATCTGCGGGTTGTTACTTACGATGTTCCCCCGCAGGATGTAATCACTAAAGACAACGTTTCGGTTAAAGTTAATGCAGTATTGTATTTCCAGGTGGTTGATTCCAATAAGGCCATTGTTCAGGTAGCCAATTTCTTTGAGGCTACTTCTCAAATTGCGCAGACCACCCTGCGATCAGTTCTGGGACAGGTGGAACTTGATGACTTGCTGACCAACCGGGAGAAAATCAATGCTGAACTGCAGCGTATTATTGATGATCAGACGGAACCATGGGGTATTAAGGTGAGTGTGGTCGAGGTCAAGAATGTCGACCTGCCGCTGGAGATGCAACGCGCCATAGCCAAGCAGGCTGAGGCGGAACGTGAACGCCGCGCCAAGGTTATCCACGCTGAGGGTGAATTTCAGGCATCGACTAAACTGGCTGAAGCGGCGAAAGTTATTGCTACTGCGCCTAATACGATGCAGCTTCGTTTTCTGCAAACTCTGACAGAGGTTGCAGCGGAGAAGAATTCTACACTGATCTTCCCTATTCCTGTCGAACTGTTGGAGGCAGTGAAGATCTACACAGACAAGAATAAGGTGAGCGAGTAAGAGGCAAGTCTAACGCAAACTATGTGCTCGGCAGACGCCCTCGTCTGCCGAGCAAAACCATCTACATTGGGCAAACGAGAATTTGTACCCAATACAGGGATTCTGCCAGAACCGCTCCCTTTTCTCTCACCCCCGCCTCGTGTAAGCCACCGCGCAACCGATTTGTTGACACGAATCCCTTTACCTGTCCTTAAATAATTAGAAGTGATACATCTATTATATATAGGTGGTTCCCCCTATAGCATTGGCAGGTATTTGTCCTGTTCGTACTGGCTGACATGATCACGGTATTGGTCCCACTCGATTTTCTTGTTCGCTATCAGTTTCTTGTGAACATGTTCGCCAAGTGTTTCTTTCATTAGCTCGGATTTCTCAAATAAACGAATCGCGTTCTCAAGTGAATTGGGGAGGGTTTCTATATTAAGTTCCTCCTTGTCAGCCGGGGACATTTCGAAGATGTTATCCTCAATCGGGTTTGGTAGCTTGTATTTTTCTTCGATACCTTGCAGTCCGGCTGCCAGCATAACTGAAAATACCAAGTATGGATTCGCTGCCGGATCAGGGGAACGCAATTCTATGCGCGTAGCTCTTTCCTTACCAACACGATATAGCGGTACGCGCACCATGCTCGAGCGATTGCGTCGCCCCCAACTGATATAAACCGGCGCTTCGTATCCCGGAACTAGGCGCTTATATGAATTGACCCACTGATTTGTTACAAGGGTGAACTCACAAACATGTTTCAGTAAACCTGCTGTGAACTGGCGAGCCATTTTTGACAGGTTGTATTCGTCGTCGCCGTCGAAGAATAGATTCTTGTTGCCATTGAATAAAGACATGTGGCAGTGCATCCCGGAGCCGTTTTGATTAAAAACCGGTTTGGGCATGAAGGTAGCATAGAGTCCCTTCTGCATAGCTACCTGCTTAACAATAAACCTATACACTTGAGCGAAATCGGCCATTACCAACGCTTCCTGATATTTCAGGTCGATCTCGTGCTGCGATGGGGCTACTTCATGATGTGAACACTCCACCGCAATGTCGATCGCTTCAAGAGCGTTGACCGTTGCCTTGCGCACCTGTGAGCCGATATCGACCGTGCCAAAATCAAAGTATCCATCCCGGTCGAGAGCTTCCGTTCCCTGATTGCTCTGAAAGTAGAAGTACTCTATCTCCGGACCGACATTGAGTGTCCAGCCCTTCTCCTGCACTTTCTGCAGGTTACGCTTGAGCACCCAGCGAGGGTCTCCATCATATGGTGTCCCGTCCGGGTTGGTGATGTCACAAAACATCATAGCCACTTTTTCTCCGGATATCTCCCAGGGGATAATACGGAAAGTGAGCGGATCAGGAACAGCCATCAAATCAGACTCTTCAATGCGAGCAAAACCAGCCACCGAGGATCCGTCGAATCCCTGTCCCTCGTCAAGAACCTGTTCGATCTCTGTACGCGTAATCGACATCCCTTTTATCTTCCCGAGAATATCAGTAAAACACAGGCGGATATAGCGCACACCAGCTTCATGGATCAATCGCAGGACATCTTCTCTGGTTCTTGTCATGGTTTCGACTCCCGGTAAACAGTGGTTCGGGGCACAGTTTCATCTCCAAAAAAACTATGATTGTAGACCTGTTTGCTCAATGCAACAAAAACAGTTGAAGACTGTTTTCTTCGTTGCGAGATCAGAGAAGTTGACTGAAGTGATTTATTCTAATTTCAGTATAATATCTGTGTGGGTAGGAATGAGCTGTCGGTAGGTTACACCGGCCATGTCAAAGATTCGACGCGCAGCTATGAAAACCTGATCATCGTGATACTTGTCTGACAAAAATACTATCTCCTTTATGCCTACCTGTACAATGAGTTTGGCGCACTCGTTGCATGGGAAAAGAGAGACATACATGCTGGCGCCGTCAAGATCGGGTTTATTGGATGCGTTGGTAATCGCGTTCATTTCAGCGTGACAAACATACGGATATTTAGTGTCCAGAAAATCTCCCTTTCGCCCCCAGGGGAGTTCATCATCGGAGCAACCAATAGGAAAGCCATTATAGCCTATACCGATAATCCGCTTGTTTGCATTGACAATGCAAGCTCCGACCTGGGTATTAGGGTCTTTAGACCGTTTGGCCGATAGCTGGGCAATAGCCATAAAATACTCTTCCCAGCTAATGTAGTCAGTGCGTTTGTTTTCCATAACGGGTAATTATAGTTATTCTCATGGTAGGTGGAAAGAGATTTCTCCAGGACCTGATATGAATTGTTACTGCACGATGTGTCTTTGTGGTGATTTGTTAATCCGCTTTACACTCGACATAAGCTGTTATATATTCTACAGCAGAAATGAAATCGCGATGATGTCGCTGTTGTTTCGCCCGTTGGGGATAAACGTGGCTGAGTTTGTCATAGTGAGCGGAGTCGAACCATGACAGTACACTCGACTTCGACTCCGCTCACAGGCGCCGTCTGGCTCCCTGACGATACAAAGGCGTGAGTGGTCCATCGCTTGGAGGTTGTCCCAAAAGACGCTGTCCACGTGCCGCGTAGGCTGGGGGCTTGTCTCCCAGCATTCGTCATTCTGAGCGGAGTTGAGGAACGGCGGACACAAGGCCCGCCGCTACGCGAAGTTATTGGAAAACAATCTTGTCCCTCCACGGTGATGAGCGATGAGATTCCACTTCTGGAACAGCCTCCGTGCGGTAGGTTCTTCTGGACAAAGACGAAACAGCGACATTGCTAATGACTCAAGGAGGACTTGATGACACCGTTTGCTTACCTGAAGAAGACCGAAAAAAAGCGCATGGAAGACCTGTTTGCTTTTCTCAAATTTCCGTCCATCTCTGCCAAATCAGAAAACAAGAAGGATGTCACTGCCTGTGCTCGATGGCTTAATGGTCATTTCAAGAGCATTGGCTTCAAATCCCGGGTAGTTGGCACCAAGGGAAACCCCATCGTCTATGCTGAGTATCTGGTTGATAAGAAGCTCCCGACGGTGCTCTACTACGGCCACTACGATGTCCAACCGCCGGAACCGCTTGAACTATGGAAATCTCCACCATTCAAGCCGGAGATCAGGGCCGGGTACATTTATGCTCGCGGCGCTACCGACGACAAGGGTCAGACGTTTGCCCAGATAAAAGGCTTGGAAGCAGTAATCAAAGCAACCGGAACATTGCCAATCAATGTTAAATTTGTCGTGGAGGGAGAAGAGGAGACGCATTCGGTCAATCTTCCGAAATTCATTCGCCAGAATAAGAAGCTGCTCAAGAGTGATATCGTGGTCGTCTCCGACACCGCCCAGTTCAACAAGCAGCTACCGGCCGTAACCTATGGTCTGCGCGGGATCGCCAGTGTCGAACTGTTTGTCTATGGTCCCAACCGTGATGTCCACTCCGGGTCGTTCGGCGGCGCTATTGCTAATCCGGTAAATATTCTTTGTTCAATGGTTGGGCAACTGCATGACAA
>QNAG01000016.1 GCA_003641415.1 Candidatus Zixiibacteriota bacterium
AAGTTACTTACTGCTCGATTTGAGTACCGGGGTTCAGCATCATCTGAATTATCTGTTATTGTCGGTTTTTCGCGGTTCGAACAGTACTTCTGGGATCTGGCCAACGAACGAACATCTCAACGGTTTGAATCACAACATACCAATGACATATACAATGTACGAGCTTCTGCTGCTGTCACTCTCTGGAAAGGACAGTTACTTCAAGCTGGCATGGAACTCCGTCGAGACAGATTGGATCACTCCGATCTGTATCGCGAGGAAATGAGTATGGGACGAACTGATCGAAATAGCGTCGGTGCGAATATCACCGCCGATCAGCGCTTCTCTCTTCCCTCAATGGCCTTTTTTGACCAACTATCTATTGAAACCGCATTGCGATATGACCGAGCCGATACCGAAAAGGATTCAACTTCCTGTATGGACCCAGGCAAATCTCATACCAGCAGTCTGTGGTCACCAAGAGTTGGCTTTTCTCTGACATCAGGTGATGGAGTGAAGGTGGTGCTACGGGGAAGCTATGGTAAGTCGTTCCGTCTACCGTCGATCAATGCATTATTCTGGAAAGCTGATATGCAGTCACGGGGCAACCCAAATCTGCGGCCAGAGCGATCTGAGCATTCAGAAATCGGGTTGGAAGCGTCCGGTACGATCATGAATATCCGTTTCTTAGGTGGTATTACATATTACCACTCCTACGTGAATGATATAGTAGTTTGGGGTATTGGTCAGGGAGGGGTGTGGCGGCCGGTGAATCGCGATGCCGCCCTAACAACGGGTCACGAAGACCATTTATCGCTTGCTCTCTTTGATGGAGCTTTTGAACTCACCTATCAGAACGCAATCGTGACTGCGCAAAACAAGTCACCGGGGCACAACGAATATAACAAGCGTTTGACATACACACCACACTACCTGACTACGTATTCGGCTACTGTGAAAGTTGATCCTGCTTATATCAAGTACACTATCCGTGATGTAGATATCCGGTATTCGCTGCCCGCCAATACGAAGTGGTATCCAGCCTACCAAATCCATGATTTGACTATCGGTTCAGAGATCGAGCTGTCTCATTCCTGGAGTCTCTCGGCTGATTACCGGATATATAACCTCACTGATGAAGACTATGTGCTCATTACTCATTATCCCATGCCGGGACGGGAGTGGAATGTAAATATGGGGATAACCTATGGGAAATAAAGCGAAAATAATACCGATTAGTCGTCATAGTTGTTCAAGGCTCTCAATTACAAAAAAAGGACTAAATCATGAAGAAGTTCCTGGGTTTACTTATTGGCCTTAGCTTGCTATCAGGCGTTTCTCTCGCAGTTGATGAAATGGCCTATGTCATTAACACGTCAGGTGAGACTCTCTCAAAAATTGATCTCACTACAGGAGTAACAACCAACGATATCCTGCCGTTGGGATCAGATATCATCTGCGCTCCCAATCAGATAGTAGTTCGAGATACGCTGGCTTTCGTTGTGGTATCATACACCGATGAGATTCAGGTGATTAACCTCAATACGGAGAATACTGTCACATTCATAGATTTGCCAGCCGGTTCCAATCCTTTCTGGATGGCTTTCTATGATACGTCATACGCATACGTGACGAATCTATCCCGAAACAAACTGGCGAAGATTGATGTCAAGAATTTCTCTTTGGTGGGTGAAGTCTCGATTGGCAATGGACCCGAGGGTATCATGATTCATGATCATAAGGCCTACATAGCGAATACCAACTACGATTTCGTTCATTATCAATTCAATGACGGAATTGTAGCTGTATATGACATACCTGCTGACACCGTAATGTATGAAATAACAGTAGGCATGAACCCCCAGTATCTCGCCCTCGACAAGGACAACCGTATTCATGTTGTTTGCACCGGCAACTACGGGTTTGGGAGTCCGCCCACGTGGGGTATGATTTATGTCATTAATCCTGCGACTGATATGATAATCGATAGCTTCGCAACCGGTGGTTCCCCAACAACAATCGCCATTGGACCTGATGATATTGCATACCTGGCAGCTAGTGGATATTACGACAGCCATGGGTCATTATTCTCATATGACGCTGGCTCTTATGAAATCTATCATGGTCTTAGTAACCCGATAGTTGTGGACTCCGGGTGCTGGACTGTCGTTGCCTACCAGGATTCTACTATCTATGAATCCAACTTTGCCGATTTCGTCGGACAACATGATTCCTCGGGTGTTGAGCTTACAAAGTATCCACTTGGCGATGGACCCGCTGACTTAGATTTCAACTATGTACCCGGCGATCTTGATGGCGATTTTCAAGTCAACGTTGCGGATGTGACCTATTTGGTTGGCTGGCTTTTCTTGGGTGGTGCTGATCCTCGGTGGCCGGTTTGGCGTGCCAATGTCAATGCTGATTTCGGGTACGATATTGCAGATCTGACATATCTTGTTAGTTTTCTGTTCACAAGTGGCCCTCCGCCCGTTGTAGGCCCAACTTGGTTGCGTTGACTTTCGCCGATTAGGGCCGTATCAGTTTGGATTTATTTCAGAGGATGGCGATTATCCTGGCTTGGGACGCAGATTTATATTCCAAATGAGAACCGCACCTTTCTGATACAACGGCTTATGACTTGAATCTGCACCTGATTGTATTTCATTATGATTCTTAGAAGAATAAAATATGAAGGGGACATCCTACTCATTACACTTAAACAGATTGACAATGAGAAACATTTAGTTTAAACTTAGGGCTTTGATTTACGGAGACGCATAGCTATTATCAGCCATGCGAGATGAGAAAGCTTAGGATTCTGGAGGATACTCGGTGAAGGATTATTCTGCTGATAAAATTCGAAATCTCTGTCTGGCCGGCCAACGTGGCTGCGGAAAGACCAGTGTGTCTGATGCTGTGGCCTTTGTAACCGGACTGAACAACCGAGTTGGATCGGTTGATTCTGGCTCTTCTTTCCTTGATTACACGGATGCAGAGATAGCCCGCAAAACATCAATCACCACCAAGTTGATGGCATGTTCATGGAAAGATTCCAAGCTAAATTTCTTAGACTGTCCTGGGCACTCCGACTTCATTGGTGAACTACTCAGCGCAGCTAAAGTTTCGGATACAGTTGGCTTTGTAATTAATGCTCCGTCCAAAGTTGAGGTTGGCACGCAGTTACAATGGAAAGCGCTGGATGGTTTCAAAAATGCTCGCTTTTTCTTTGTGAACAAAATGGAACTGGAGAATGTTGACTGGCAAGCAGTAGTGAATTCAATCCAAACCGCCTTTGGACAGCAAGCTGTCCCGGTTCAATTGCCGATTGGACAGTCTGATTCATTCAAGGGAATTGTAGATATCCTCACCTCAAAAGCTTACGAGTTTGACGCTGACGGCAAAGCCAAAGCAGTTGATATCCCCAACGACATGAAGGAAGCCGCTGAAAGCGCGCGTAAGAATCTCATTGAAGTTGCCGCGGAAGCTGATGACGAATTAACCGAGAAGTTCCTCGAAGAAGACACTCTTAGTGATGATGATTTTCAAAAAGGGCTTCGTCTCGGTATAGAAAATGGTACCCTGTTCCCTATTCTGTTCGGATCAGCTGGTAAAAATATCGGTATCAGCCCGATGCTTGATTTTGTTGTATCCTATATGCCTTCCCCTTTGCAGATGTCTCCGTTCAAAGCTCTTAAAAATGGCGATGAATCTGCTCAGGAAATTCCATGCGATCCAAATGGTAAACCTATAGCGTACATATTCAAAATTGCATCAGAAGGACACCTTGGCGAGATGGCATTCTTCCGCTTGTTCTCTGGCACCATTTCATCTGGGATGGATCTGAAGAATATTCAAACGGGGAATACTGAACGCGCTACTCAGATATATTCTATGCAAGGAAGAAACCGCATAGAACTGAGCAATATCTCAGCTGGAGACATTGGCATTCTTGTGAAATTGAAAGATTCTCATACCACCAACACACTAACCGAAAAAGGATTGGATTTATTTATCCCTCCAGTGAATTACCCTAACCCGGTTATGGACGTTGCCGTTAAATCTAAGTCCAAAGGCGACGATGACAAAATAGCCAGTGGGTTACACAAACTTAACGATGAAGATCCAACTTTCCGCCTCATCGCTGATCCTGCTCTTAAGCAGTTGGTCTTATGGGGACAGGGTTCCACACACATTGAAGTGCTTAATGAGAAGTTAAAAAGTCGTTATGGTGTAGAAGTAGAACTGATTAGACCAAAGATACCCTACCGTGAGACTGTCAGAGGAAAATGCGAAACGAAATATCGACATAAAAAGCAGTCCGGAGGACGGGGTCAGTTTGGCGAGGTCCACATTCGTATTGAGCCAAATAAGCGAGGCGGTGGCTTTGAGTTCATCGACGCCATCAAAGGTGGCGTAATCCCTTCCAAATTTATTCCAGCTGTGGAGAAAGGGATTGTTGAGCAAATGCAAAGCGGTGGACTGGCTGGTGCTCAGGTGGTTGATGTTAAAGTGACACTCTTCTATGGATCATTTCATGAAGTTGATTCATCTGACATGGCTTTCAAGATAGCTGGATTGATGGCTTTTAAACAGGGATTTCTGGAATCCAAGCCTGTACTTCTTGAGCCTATCTTTAATGTTGAAGTGTTAGTCCCGTCTGATTTCGCGGGAGATGTCATGGGCGATATGTCCTCACGCCGCGGCAAAATTGCCGGCATGGACCCTGAGGACAACTATCAGCGTATCAAAGTGTCTGTTCCCCAATCTGAGTTATATCAATACTCTGTAGATTTGCGCTCTATGACTCAGGGACAGGGTATCTACACGATGGAGTTCTCTCATTACGAAGAAGTTCCACATGATACCGCACAGAAAATTATTGAAGCTACAAAAGCTCAAGCTGAAGCAGATAACTAAAATTAGTTAATATCGGATTGTGTGATGGCCTGCTACCAGCTTGGTAACAGGCCATTTTCATTTTGTCTAATAGATAAAACAATTTGATATAGTGATATGTAACCTCCTCCTTCTGCTAATTTGTTATTGACAACTGCACATGCGAGCAGTATATAAATTATAGAAACTGGTTTTATATCAGGTTTATAGTAAATGAAGCATTCTGGAAGAATCTATTGAAAAAAAAGCTCACCGATAGGCAAAGAGCAATCTTTGAATTTATAAGAAATCAGATTGTAACTCACGGTCATCCCCCAACCGTGAGGGAGATAGGAAAACAATTCGCAATATCATCTACAAATGGTGTTCGAACACATATAAATGCCCTTATCAAGAAAGGGTATATCCGCAAAAATAACCTTATCTCTCGTGGTCTCGAACTCATTCAACCTCTGCCTAAAGATGTTGGGCAGATACCACTGGTTGGCTCTGTTCCCGCCGGACTACCAATAGATGCCATAGAGAATGTAGAGGATGAGGTAGCTCTGGATATGTCGTTTCTTCCTAAAGGTGATTTATTTAGCTTGAGAGTAGTTGGTGATTCAATGAAGAACGCCGGCATTATTAACGGTGACCTGGTGCTGGTAAGAAAACAATCAACCGCACACAAAGGGGATATCGTCGTAGCAATTATTGATGGCGAAGCAACGGTGAAACGGTTTTTCTCGGAGAGTCACAGGGTTCGTTTACAACCGGAGAATGATGCATTCAATCCAATTATCGTAGACAAGCGTTCGGGTGATTTCCGCATCGCAGGAAAAGTAGTCGGTTTGTTAAGGAAAATGGATTGAATAGAGCCAGGGTAAAGAATATTGAATTACCGCTTGGATGATCGCTGACGTACAGCTTCGAATAAACAGATTCCGGTCGCTACTGACACATTTAAGCAATCTACTTTTCCAGCCATTGGTAAACTAACAAGAAAATCACAGTGTTCCATTGTCAGGCGACGAAGCCCCCTACCCTCGGCTCCCATAACCAGAGCGATTGGTCCCGTAAGGTCTGTATCGTATAGGGTCTGTTTAGCTTGATCTGAGGTCCCTACTAACCAGACACCCGACTCTTTTAGCTGTCTGAGAACGCGGGCAAGATTTGTCACTTGCACGTATGGAACGCTTTCAGCAGCGCCGCAGGCAATGTGAATAACCGTTTGAGTAATCCCAACAGAACGATCCTTCGGCGCTACGACTGCGTTTATACCCGCAGCATCAGCCGTGCGAAGACAAGCTCCAAGATTGTGAGGATCCTGAACGTTGTCGAGTATCAGCAGGAAAGGGTCAGTATTAAGATTATCGATAATCTGGAACAGGTCGTTCTCTGATCCGGCTGCTACTGGCGCAGTGTAGTCACTATGCTTATGATGCCGATGGCGGGGTGGTTTCCTTTTATCCATTGCTGTGTTGTTCCTTGTTTTCTTTCTCCTTTTGTAATTGCAACTAACTGTTACAGACATAATGACATCTGAGACAAGATAAGTCTTTCCCGCTTATAGAAATTGCAGGGTGTTACGATTTACATTGCTGAAAAGTTTTGAGTCTCCATGTATTGTATGGAAGAAATATGCCGTTAAGGAATTGATCAAGCAAAAGAGTGTTCCCGCGTAAGTTTTTTTTGGCTTCTATTATCCTAATTACACGGTGGTGGTAGCGGACCACCATGGAACAGGTAGGCTATAAGGTAATTTAAGTCAGCAACATCAATACCACCGCTGCCGTCTGCATCACCTTCTGTTTCACAAGGTGGAGGTGAACCACCAAGGAATAAACGGGCTACCAACCACGTCAGATCAGCCACATCCATACCACCGCTATGGTCAACATCGCCACGTTCGAGGCAGCAAGTGACCTCTTCGCCGTGCTCGTACCGGATATCCTCCATCGCCTTGTCCATGACCGGGCTGTTGGTTGGACCACCACGCCTCCCAGAACTCGTCGATGTTGTCGGGGTGATGACCATCGACATATCTGTTTAGCAGCACATCAAGGATAGGCTCAATGCCGAGATGTAACGAGTCCTCTATGCCGTCCCCGTCAAAATCATCGTTACTGTCATCGAAAATATCCCAGAGCATCCCGACAACAGCACCTTCAGTATACTTCCCATAATCATTGGCAGAACCACATATTGCTCCGTTCTCACCCCACTCGCTATTTTCGACGTTCCACTGATAAACGTTCAAAAAGCCGGCGTCACTGTTTTCAAGCAACGGGTCACCTTGTAACCCAGGCGGAAAAGAATTGCGCCCATGCCTCTGTTGAGGTCAGGTTGAGCGTGAGAGTGTCATCCCATGCATCAATTATCACTATTTTAACCGGACAGTAGTGGCTCTATATTGATAAAAGACTATACCTGTGACTTCAGTTGCACACCTTGTGCTGATCGGTGATGTTCATTTATGGATATTAGGTTCTAAGGGTTTTTAGCTATGGCTTAACATGCTGTACAGCACGATGATAGCGTTCATTAAACGAGTTGATGAACTTGGGCATAAGGCTTGCTCTATTGGTCAGTATGGATTTAAACAAACTCGCAAATATTCGGGTTATTGACTGTGACAGAATCCGTACCTATGAGTGGAACAACCCCATATCAAATGGGGATAACCTGTTGCTGGAAGAAGTGCGGTTTGTCCGCCATCCTTTTTTAGTTACTTCTCTTGATGACGATTTTTTGTTGTTGGAAGAGAGGGCAAGTTTTGATGCCCTTGCTGATGCAGGGTTATGTCATTTCCCTGTGCAGATAGCAGATCCCAGCAAAATTGGCATCTCTGTGAGCAAGATAGGTCTTTTTGGATTTGAAGCTGATGATCTTATTCAATTGGCAGCCAGACATCATGATCAAATAATCATCGAAAGCCTACCCACCAATAAGCCAACTATGACGGGATACTTGCCGATTGAATTTGTATTTAGAGATAACCGTTTCCGTATGCTGTTAAGGCATTCTACTCAGGCGGGGTGTCCTCCGTCTCTTGATTTTCTGTTTCGCTCGATTCTTCGGCAGGGTCGCTTTGAATCTATTGTGGAGCGAACCGAAATCTCTGGTGCTGTCACCAGAAAAGGGTACTATTCCGGAACTATGATCCTGCCCCAGTTTTCTTTGTCTGATCTGAAATCCGCCTCAATGTCAGATAACCTATATCCACCAGGCCTCTTCGAAATTTCGGTCGATTGTCGTGTTTTGAATATCGATTTTCCCATTAATGTGCTATTGGATAGTACTGATATAGGAGAGAAGGAAACATTCTTCCACGAGACAGTCAACCTTCGCGCCCAGTCACACAAGATTTCTTCCTTTAAGGGGCAAGTCATTATCCTCAATCACTGATCAATTCTTTATCAGTGGTAATGATTCCATTCTGAAATTATAGTTGAAGCCGGGTCCAGTAATCTCTAACTTGAATCGTTGGACGTAATAAGTTAGATGGACTGGAAGGGTCTATGGGACAAGCAAGAACGCCCCACTTTTCGAAAGCGGGGCAGAGGAAAATTTGTAATGGGCATAGCTCAGGGGAGCTTATTTACAAACAGTGCAAGTCGAGACTTGTTACGGGCGGCATTGTTCTTGTGAATCAATCCGCGAGAAGTTGCCTGATCAATTATGCTGACTACATGATTGTATTTGCGGGCGGCTTCCTCTTTGTTCGTCTCGGTACGAAGTTCTCTGATAGAGGACCGATATTGAGAACGGAAAGCCCGATTTCGGTCATGTTGTTCTTTCGATGTTCTGACCCGCTTAATGCAGGATTTATGATGCGGCACTACTTGATCCTTTCAAATTGCCGTGTTCGTTTTTATTTAACTTCTAAATATAATCGACAGATCTGTTTTGTCAACTAGTAACAAAAAAAATGATTCGCTGATAGGATCGGCCGGATTGGTCTCTGGTGCCACTACCTTTTCGAGGATTCTGGGTCTTATCCGTGAACAGGTTATGGCTTATTTTTTCGGAGCTGGTATGGCTACCGATGCTTTTGTGGCTGCTTTCCGAATTCCCAACCTCTTGAGAGATATGTTTGCCGAGGGAGCTCTTTCAGCTGCGTTCGTTCCAGTATTTAAGGAGAAAGCTGTTAAGGAATCTACTCAAGAGGCGTTTTCTTTAGCCAATGTTGTAATTTCTGCTGTTCTCATAGTCGTGGGATTGATAGTGCTGTTGGGTATTGTTGCGGCTCCGGCAATAGTTTACATAATGGCTCACGGTTTTACAGATTCACCCGACAAGTTTGACCTGACAGTTGGTTTGAGCCGGGTGATGATGGTTTACCTGCTGCTGGTTTCTCTGTCAGCTCTGGTTATGGGAATGCTAAACTCGTTTGGGCGGTTTGGTATTCCAGCCCTGTCTCCGGCAATGTTCAACTTGGGAACGGTGTTAACCGTTTTTTGCCTGTATCATTATTTCAACCAACCAGCTTATACACTTGCTATTGGTGTGATTGTGGGTGGGGTGGGACAGGTTGCTGTTCAGTTGCCTTCACTTTTACGCATTGGATACAGATTTCACTTTCGCTTGTCGTTTCTTGATGAGGGATTGAAACGGGTTGTGCGTTTGTTGACTCCCATGATTGTTGGTCTTTCGGCCGGACGCGTTAATATTCTTGTTTCTACTCTGCTGGCCTCATTCCTTATGGAGGGGGCTATATCATACTTGAACTATGCTTATCGTCTTATGCATTTTCCGCTTGGGGTTTTTGCCGTTGCTCTCGGAACGGTTGCTCTGCCAAAAGCTTCAGAATTGGTAGCCCGTGGAGAACATGATAAACTTGGCAGGACATTTGAAGAAGCCATTGGTGCCAACCTTTTTGTGGTAGTGCCATCGGCAGTTTTTCTTGCTGTTATGGGTCGTGACGTCATTGAATTGATTTATCAGTGGGGAGCTTTCTCAGCAGTTTCTTCCGAACGAACAGCGCTGGCTCTGTTGCACTATTCGTATGGTTTGATAGGATTTGCTGCGGTAAGGGTAACAGTACCCTTCTTTTACGCCTTTAAGGATTCTCGCAAACCCATGATTGCTTCGATTATTTCTGTAGCGATTAATCTTATTCTCTATTACCCAATGATTCGTTTGCTCGATTTTGCCGGTCTGGCAGCGGCAACTTCAATAGCCGGACTCGTTAATTTTATTTTGCTGCTACGTTGGCTGCCGGCATTGGGGATTGATATCTCGATGGCTCGAGTAGGTCTGAAGACATTCCGGATGCTCGTAGCGGCAGCCGCAGCGTTTTACATTTCCCGACTGATGCCGTACCAATTTGCGTTTGATCCAGCCACTCTGCCCGGTCGGATTGTTCAACTGGTAGTACCTTTACTATTCGCTGCATTGTTATATCTGTTGTTTTGCTTTATTTTGAGGGTTAGAGAAGTCGGTCTGCTTAAACGATTCTTTGTTCGCAAGTAGTAGTATCTTAAGGCTCTAATGATACGTGCCTATCCCAGTATTTTCCTTTTGTTGATGATCGTTCCCGGTATTGTACTCGCCGATCAGGTTTGCTTACCTGCCTGGATATTCCTGTCTGCAGCAATCTTGGCAGCTTTGCTCGGTGCAGTCTGGTTTCGTCGAGCAGGCTCAACTCGTGTCGTGATGACTTTTGGGTTAGCTTTGTTTTTTTTCTCAGCTTTTCATTACAGTTTGCTGTACTATCCAGCCGGAGAGAGACATATCACCAACTTCGCTTATGGTGATCAACGCTATCACATCTATGGTAGGGTAACTGATTGGCCCCGTTTGTTAAGTAACCGGACAGAGCTGAAAGTTGGTATAGATTCCCTGATCTCCAACAATACTTATCATGTAAGAGGAACGGTACTATTGAGATTATCCGACACAACTACAAGTTTGCAACGAGGAGACCGCCTTGAATTTTTCGGACGCATTTATCCATTAAGGAATACAGCCACTCCCGGAGGTTTCGATTATCGGCGCTATCTTAATCTTAAGGGTGTTCATGGAATTGTTTACTTATCAACTCCACTTGACTTGCGGTTGGATAAACGGAACCGTTATGGTTTAATCAGTCTGGTAGACCGACTTCGGGCTGCTATCGTCGATAGTTTCAACCGCAATCTTAGTCCCCGTTCGGCGGCTTTGGCAGCAGGATTTCTCATCGGTGAGACAAGAGATATCCCTGCAGATGTTTACTCTTGGTTTCGCGATTCTGGGACGCTGCATCTACTGGCGGTATCAGGATCCAATGTAGCTCTGGTGTTGGGGTTCTTTATATTTTTAATGAGCCCCCTGTCGCTATCGCGCCGAACACGGACCGCCGTACTTTTGAGCGTGCTGTTGTTGTTCACTCTGATTTCCTATGAGGAACCATCGGTAGTGCGAGCTTCAATCATGGCCACCCTGGTTCTCCTGAGCAGATTGGTTCAGCGACGGGTTGACTTAAATAACATTATTAGTGCAACCGCTGCAGCTATATTGCTATATGACCCCACCCAATTATTTGATGTTGGATTCCAGCTATCCTTTGTGACCGCTTGGGGGTTGATATTTATTACGCCAGTTGTGCTGAAACGTTTCAACTCAGTTCGTCAAGGGCGGTGGATAGCTTGGGTAATATTTCCTATCGCAGTATCAATAATTGCTCAGATATGTTCAGGGCCGCTAATTGCTTTCTATTTTCAACGCATTCCTGTTTTATCTGTGCCTGCTAATATAGTAATTGTTCTGTTAACCTCAGCTGCTGTGTTTGGGATTCTTGGTGTTGTTCTCGCTGATATTATTTTACCACTATTGGGAGTTTTCACTGGTTCGTTAGTCAATCAGTTGATTGAATTTATCCTATATTGTTTAAAATTCTTTGGTGGTGAAAATGTCCCGATCATTGAGACGGGTTCAGTGTCGGTTTGGTTGATTCTTATCAGCTACACTTATCTCATACTTCTGGTATATGCAATTACCTCAAAGCGTAATCGTCGAATTATTGTTCTCTCGCTAGTGATTCTGGTCAATCTAATGTTGTTGCGTCCTGTTCTGTGTGGTCTGACTAATAGAAATCATACAGACGTGTGGTTGGTGTCGGTACCGGGTGGTATCGCGGCTGTTATCCAACAAAACGATCAAGCAGATGGTGATCTTATCATCACCGGATTGAAGGATAGAGACTACCCGATAGACGATCGTATACTCGTACCAACTTTGGAGCGGCTCGGGATTAAGACTATTAACTCCATGTTCGTTATTTCCTCTGACTACGGCAGCATCAATGATCTTGTTCGGACAGCGGAAAGGACGGCTGTTAACAAGCTGTTTGTACCGGAACAGTTGGCTTGCAGTTTCCGTGATGTAATCAATTTATCAAAATTCAATCTTTGTACAGAAGCGATGATTGTTTCTCAAAATATCCAGAGAGGACACAAGTCTGTCGGATACTATCCCTTCAAAAATGGTGTACTTTTCCAAAGTCAGGATTCTTCGATGATGTTTGTGAATAAATTAGTTCCAAATCAGATTGCGGAGATTACCCCGGGAAGATGCGACCGATTAGTTGTAGGTAGAGGAGTTGAAATATCTAAGGAACTAGAGTGTTGGGCTGTTGAGTATGGGATATCATCCATTGTTGCTCGCTGGGCTAAATGGTCAGGATCAAAAGATTATTCCTCTGATTTGTCACCAAAAGAAGGAGTCCCAATAGCGGTTACAGACCTCAGTCAATCTGGTGCACTGCGACTTCGTTTGTTTTCAGTCAGTCTTTGTGCTGAACCATAAAGACTTACGGCGCGAGAGTTTTAGGTTCAAGTTCCTACCAAAGTATCCCGATAACTATATAGAACTGTCCCTGTTGGGGTGAACTGTAAAATCGTGTACTTGGCCAATTGAAGGAAATTTGATAAGAATATGAGTCTATCTGGAAACCTTAAAACGGTATCGTTCCCTGATATCTTACAATTATTGTCTACTGGAAAGAAAACGGGAATTCTTTCAGTAGAAACAGCAACACGAAAGAAGGAAGTAGCTTTCAAGGACGGTAATATCGTACATGCTGCCTCAGTGAATTCTTCAGAAGATCTTCTTGGGAATATGTTGGTTAACAGAGGTAGAATATCCAAATCTGACCTCGAACGCGCCATTACATTACACCGTCAGACTGGCCGTCAGTTGGGCACAACCCTGATAGATATGAAGATTTTTGACAAGGCTGAAATAGCCGAGGTGCTCAAACAGCAAATAGAGGAAATTGTCTATAATCTCTTCGCTTGGCAAGATGGAGACTTTACCTTTCGCGAGAATGAAAAACCTAAGAATGCTCCTTTCTTAGTAGATCTTTCAACAATGAATGTCGTTATGGAAGGAACACGACGGATTGACGAATGGATTGAAATACAGAAAATTCTTCCCCCCGATGATGTCATGTTGGCAATGGTCAGAACTCCCAAGATCAAGAAGGATGAAGTTAGGTTGTCTGTCGAAGAATTCCAAATACTGGGATTGATTAATGGCGAACGAACAGTAGCTGATCTTATTAGCCAATCTCCAGTTGGTGAGTTTGTTACTTGTAGGGCAATCTATAGATTGATAGTTGATAACTTGGTTGAAGCAGTTGGCCAACGCGAAGGAGAAAAAGCGCAAAAGGAAGACGAAGAAGAGGTTGTCTTGTCAATTATTTTTAAACTCTACAATGTTTGTTTCTACCGTATTCGTGAGCTTTTCGAGGATATGCTAGGTGATGAAAACGATCGATATCGTTCCTTTTCTGTTCAATATAACAGTGGATTGATGGAGTTCTTTACGGGTGCTGATCCGGCATCAGATCAGGCGCCTTCGCTTGAGCGGTTTATTAGTGCTGTGAAAGGCTTGCCGGCTCCTGTCCGTTTTCACAAGCTGATGCGTGACTTGGACTTTATGCTTTCAGAGCACCTCCAATTTGTCTACCAATTGCTTGGACTTCGTGTTTTTCGTGATGGTGTTTCATCGGTCAAAAGAGAGATTGCTGAGCCTCTGGCTCTAAATCGAGATCTTGTGAAGCGTTTTAAGATTGAAGAGGATTTCTACAAGACAATAAAACGAGCTGACAATACTGTCAAGCTGGTGAGGGGATAAATTATGAGTCGATATTTTTTCCTTGGTGCGGTGTTGCTTATTATCTCAAATTCAAGAGTTGAGGCTGCCAACTTTGCAGTTATAACAGCTCCTCCAACAATGTTGAACTTACTTATTTTAATTTTCGGTTTTGTTTGTGTTGGTGTGGCCTTTCGCGTACACACAGTAGTTCGAGGGGGGCAACTAAGTCGCAGTTGGATATTTTTTATGTCTGCCTTTGCTTTGTTAGTACTGTCCCAACTATTGAGTCTTCTTCAAGCAATGGAGGTTATGTCATTGCCTGGCTTTGTGATACCTGCTTGCCTCGCAGTAATGGCTGGGTTGTTTCTATATGGAGTACTTGAGATTAGGAAGGTTCTTGGTTAGTAAAGATATAGTTGACATAACTTGCTGACAAATTTATATTTAGCTAACTAGAAAAGAATATGTATTGGTTAACAAAATGGTAGAATATAAGTTACAGGTACATGAATGACAAGTACCATTGAACTTAACGACCGAATATCAAAGTGTCGAAGAATCCTTGAGGCCGATCCGAGTTCGCAGATTTTTGCGGCTCTGGCTGAATCCTATCGCAAGAAGGGGGAATTGGATAAAGCGTTTCGTGTCTGCCAAGGCGGTTTGAAGATACATCCTTCCTATGGAGCAGCTCATGTAGTTATGGCCAAAATCGACCTTGATCGTGGACTGTACGATTGGGCTGAATCTGAGGCAAAAGAGGCTGCCAAACTTGACGGCTGGACTAGGAATATAGAGTTACTGCTATCGGAAATATACATTTATAAGGGTCAGTTTGATGCCGCTATAAAATTGCTTAATCGCCTTAGTCAGTCTGACCCCGGTAACAGTCAAATAAAGAAATTATTGAGTATTGCGCAGCGTCTGCCTGAAGAGCATAAGAGAATGATCGGAGTTTCTGCTGCCAATAATCTCACCTCGGACTTGACTCGTGTACCCATTGATGAGAAGGGTGGAGATACAGAGACAGCCCCTCCCGAACCAATTGAGAAGTCTTATCTCAATGCAGCCGGTTTGGTTGAGCAAGCGGTGGAAATAGATGGTGTTAATGGAGCCCTTTTTGTCAATTTTGATGGTTTGATTGTAGAATCCGAGTGGCTGCTGCAAATGGATCAGGTTCTGTTTGGAGCTAGTTTTAGTGAGATTATTAATGAACTTAATGTTCAGTTGTTTGAAAATTCATTTGGGAAACTGGAGTCTCTTTTGATTGAAACAGAAGGTCCTACTTTTTTGATAAGTAGAAAAGAGGAAGGAATGTTTCTTTTTGCTACTACTGAGACTACCAACTTGGGCGCAGTTAAAATGAAAATCGAAAAACTTCTGAATCTATTCAGGTCATAAGGGATACTGTTTGCTATGAAAATTAGTGCTCGTATTGTTAATCAGGTAGTGATATGGTCGTTGGTTGTTTTGGTTCTTCCAATGATAGTCTTTCCACAAAGATTTGGTACTAATCTGGCAAAAATCTCGATTACCAGTATCCTGATGGAACTGGTGTTTTATGGGATTGTCCTGTATATTTTTAATCGTCATACTACGATATCAAAAATATCACTTGGAGCAGTTGTTTGTCTTGGTTATCGACTGGTGCTGGGAGTGTTACTGGGACTACTCATTGTCATCATGTATTCTATGGATTTTTTGGTGTCCATGACACTTGCTCTTGGTGGCTATTTGCCAGCTTTAGTTTTTCAAGTGCTGGTGACACCATTTATCTTATGGTTTGTGCTTCAGGAGTTAGTTTTCCCCGGTAAGGGTCGCAGACTCCAAGTAGAATTGCCTAAGAAAGGGCCTATGGTTTCAGATGATACTGTGTCGGTGTCTGTTCAACCAGCAGTAGTGTCCAAACCCTTGGACTGGCAGTTGTCAATTCCTGGTTCTGATGAGGTGGATCGAGGAGCAAATATGAAGAAAACGGATTATAGTGGTGCTAATGGTTTTGAGAAAGCTACGGAGTACATCGGTGAAAATGGTTCAGTAAAAATGGCTGCAGTCGTGGATAACGAAGGTTTATTGTTGGGGAGTTTTGTACGTGGAGGGATTGATGCTGAAGATTGGTCTCCAATGGCATTACTTTTTACAGATGAAAACAACCGGCTTTTAAACCGCACCGGATTAGGTCAGTCTGAGCGGGTAAGTCTTACAACGGGCGATGCCCGGATAATTGTAGCGCGTGAAAAAGTATTCAGTTTGATGGTGGTTGCTGACAGGCAGCATGACGAGGTTCTAAATGTCAGGATTGAGCAAGCATTGGAGATGATTCGTAAATATACGGCGGAACGGTATAGCAATAAGCTGTTCGTGAATGCGGAGAAGGAATATGCATGAAGTCCTAAGTGAACTAAACAAGACCAGTGGTGTGACTGGTTCCATGGTTGTAGGCAATGACGGTATTGTTATAGCCGCAGACCTTGATACTTCTTATGAAGGGGATACCGTCGGTGCTCTGGCGGCTTCTATTACGGCTAACATACAAAAGTCACTGAACCGGCTTGACACCAGCCCCCCGAAACAAGTCATGATTGAAGCTGATGAGGGCAAGTTATTCTTTACAGATGCCAATCTTGGCATTTTGGTTGTGACCACCGCCAAAGAGGTCAACATTGGACTTGTTCGGCTGGAAATTAAGAATGCTATCAGTCGATTGAAAGTGAATAAGTAGAACAACAAGAACACTGGGGTCCGAACATGGTTTCAATCAACTACTCAGCGCGTGAAGTATGCTGTAAAATAGTTTACTACGGTCCAGGACTATCGGGCAAGACGACTAATTTGCAGTATGTGCACTCGAAAGTGCCGGGCAATACCCGCGGAGACCTTATTTCACTGGCTACAGAGTCAGATCGGACACTCTATTTCGATTTTCTACCAATTAACATTGGTACGATTAACGGTTTCGCTGCGAAATTTCAACTATACACCGTACCCGGTCAGGTCTATTACAATGCTACACGGAAACTTGTTCTTAGGGGTGTTGATGGCATTGTATTTGTTGCAGACAGTCAACCTGATAAAATGGATGAAAACATCGAATCATTGGCTAATCTAGGTGATAACCTCATTGAATATGGTTACGATATCAACAGTTTACCCCTTGTAATCCAGTACAATAAGCGTGACTTGCCGGGAGTTTTGTCGGTTGAGCAACTCAACGAGCAGCTCAATCCTCATGGATGGCCGTATTATGAAGCTTCAGCGACAATAGGAAACGGCGTGTTTGATACACTAAAACTAATAATCAAGTTGGTTCTTGATAAGGCGAAGAACGTTAGCCAAAAAGAAGCGCCCAAAAAACAAACTGCACAACCTTCAGTTAATAATGTGGAGTCATCTCAATCTCCATCACCTGAACCGATAGCAACTGCGAAGAGCTCCCAGGTGTCTGCCCCAACTGAACCTGTCGAGAAAACTTCTTCGGAAAGTATTCCTCAAGAACCTCCTCATCAAGAGGTTGTACCCCCGTCAAAGCCTGAAAAGGTGATAATTGAGCAAACAGAGAAATCTGATGGAGGAGCAGGCGAGTCTACGACTTCAGACCAATACCGCCCTTATCCAGGAGATGTATCGGCGCCAACGAAAGAAAAAAAGAAATCAGCAACTGCTTTTTCACCGGTTCCGGAACACGGGTACAGGGAAAACTCAACAGAACAAAAGGCTCTTCAAGCCGGTGGTGAAACCGGAGTATCCACGCCTGGTAGCCATGTTCCGGCAATGGCGCCGTCGTTGAGACGAAGATCCGATAAGAAAAAACGTGGTTTTTTCAAACGTTTGTTTGGCATTAAGTAGCCACTAAGGAGGCATGGATGACTGACGATAGCCTAATTCTCTATGAAGAGGAGACACAACAGATTGATGCTCTTATCTCAAAAATGCTTAAAGCTGCTGAGGCGAAGTGTGGTCTGCTTGTCGACAAGGATGGTCATTTGATTACACGACAGGGTTTTACTAATATGTTAGATACTACAGCTCTGGCGGCGCTGCTTGCCGGTTCGTTTGCTTCTACCAAGGAAATAGCCAAACTTGTTGGTGAGCCAGAGTTCTCGGTTCTGTTTCATCAAGGGAAGAAAGACCATATACACATGTCACTGGTTGGCGAACGTTCGATACTGGTAGTGATATTTGATGATCGGACTACCATTGGAATGGTACGTTTATATGCCAAGGAAACAGCCATAGAACTTGCCAAGGTTTTTGAGAAGGTGACCAACGGTTCCCGCGACAAAACTAAACCTGGTGTATCGAGTAATTTCGCCAATGAGGCTCAGGATAGACTTGACGATATCTTTCAGGATTAAATATTTCTTAACTGCTCCACCTTCAACGCTTGTTTTGGATTGCGTTGATTTACTGGTTATTAGATTCGAGTAGGGCGTTATGGCAACAGATCTTGGGGCAATGCTGGTCAAGGCTGGGAAAATCACGCCAGAACAGGCTGAGGAGGCCGAAAGCACTGCCAAACAACAAAACTTAAAGATTGAGACAGCCCTCGTACGCGTTGGTGCTTTTGAATCTGAAGAAGAAGTTTCCAAAGTTATTGGAAAGCAGCTCAAAATTGGTACAATTCGTCTTGAAGATATAGAGCTCAATCCTGAAGTCGTTAAACTTATCCCCGTTGATATTGCCCGCAAATTCAAAGTTATTGCTGTTTCCAAACTTAATAAAACACTTCTCGTAGCAATCGGCGACCCTAACAACATCTATGTTCTTGATGCTGTGAAGTTTATCACCGGTTGCACCGTGCAACCGGTAATATCTCCCGAATCAGCCATTGAGAAAGCTATCGATAGTTACTATGCCGATAGTGGAGTTCTCTCAGAGCTAGTAAAAGGGTTGGAGGATGCAGAAGACCTTGAAGTAGTTGAGGTTGAGGACCTTCCCAATGAAAGCGATCTGTTATCGGCTATTCAGGACAAGCCACTGGTCAAACTGGTGGATTCCATTATAGCTGATGCTATTAGGATGGGTGCATCCGATATTCATTTTGAAATGTATGAGAAGCGTATTCGCGTTCGTTATCGCATTGACGGAGATTTGCGCGAGATGGCTCCGTTGCCATTTAAATATCGCGCCGCGATAGTATCGCGTTTGAAAATTATGGCCGATCTCGATATTTCAGAACGTCGATTGCCACAGGATGGACGCATCAAGATCAAGATTTCAGGGCGAACAGTTGATTTACGTGTCTCAGTATTACCGACCATTTTCGGTGAAAAAGTGGTTATGCGAATTCTGGATCCGAATGCACTTATGGTCGATATGACAAAGCTCGGATTCCGTAAAAATGACTTGGCAAAATTTAATGAGGCTATCCACTTGCCTTTTGGCATAATTCTCGTGACTGGTCCTACGGGGTCAGGTAAGACTACCACACTCTATTCAGCTCTTAAGCAAATTAATACTATCGACGTCAACATTATGACTGCTGAAGATCCAGTGGAGTTCAACTTCGATGGTATCAACCAGGTAGCAGTAAAATCGAGCATTGGAATGACATTTGCGGCTGCACTGCGATCGTTTTTACGTCAGGATCCAGACGTAATAATGGTTGGTGAGATTCGAGAT
>QNAG01000017.1 GCA_003641415.1 Candidatus Zixiibacteriota bacterium
TATCCTCAGGTAAGTTCAGTACGGGAAGACCGGTGTCGTTATTGATGATTTCGAGGTCTATATACGAAGGGCGACTCTTGAGACGAAAGCCAAGAGCTTTAATAACAGCTTCTTTGCAAGCGAAACGACCAGCCAGGAAAAGTTCGCGATCAGCTCGAGACAAGAACGATTCACGTTCTTTAACACTGAGAATTCGTCGGACAAAGCTGTCTCCATATCGCCTTATATCCTGACTGATGCGATCTACTTCAACTATGTCTAACCCGATAGCATGTACCATCGCAAAACCTCCCCAAGGTAAAGATTGATGGCGAACATAGTCAAATCAGACGGAGGAGGCAACAGGGAAGGAGAAGATTTATGTTGCTCTATATCAATTCTATAGTATTATATTAATAGAGATAGGAGAAAGAGATGCCATTTTGAAAACTCTAACACTAAGCTCATGAAGGTTGCTTCTTGACCGCTGCGTGGACGCCGTGACCCGCCATTTGGCGGTAGCGAATACAAAATGCGATGAGTGGCTGTAAAAACCCTTTACCGTATATTATGGTGATGAGCTTTTCATAAATTGCAAATCTTTCTCCTGAAAAATAAAACCCGCCATTTCTGGCGGGTTTTTTTCAAGAGGTATTTTCTTGTCCCTATACGTTAGCAGGCAATGCGATTTCCTTAATGGCTTTTTCGAAGTCTACCTGCTTATCGGTTGGGTTGATAGTGATAAACAGGCAGTTGTCACCTGTGGAAATTAAGAAAAGCCGATTCCGTTCGATTTCGTAGATACCTGTTTCGCGGTGGGTCAGATCACTTTCGAAGCGTGGAAACACCTCAAGTATTTTAACACGGTTTTTGTAAACCTTACGGAACCTTCGACGGAATTGTCCAGCCGCGGTTTCACTTTTGAAGTTACCATCGCTGTCCATTTGAAAACAATGTTCAAAGCCGGGTATTTGCGCAAACTGTTCTTGGAGTGAGAGGGGTTGTTCTACGGAAGGCTGTTCAATCACAGACTCATTTATCTGCTCAGAGGTTGCAGTAGTTACAGGCCGGTCTACTGTAGCATCAGATTGTGGTTTAGAGTTTGGTTCTGTACGAATTATGGCAAGGATTTCGATGTGTTGTTGTTTTATTATAGTTTCAATCTGGTTCTGTTCCTGAAGGTTCTCGATAGCCCTCTCAAGTTTCCGCTCAAATTTATGTAGCACCTGACCATTGTGAAGAACTGTGGTCGTTATTCGTGGTGTAGGACGACAGGCGTACTCGGTCTGCACCTGAAGTGAAGTGTCACCTCGTCGGACTGACGATGTTTTTCCAGCAGGTATGAACGATGACATTTACACTGTCCTGTCACTTTAATGGACTGATTACGAGCACAATTACAATTCAATCAATTGCAATATCAATGAATTATGAAAAACAAAATCTGTGCCACCGAGAATTGAGAAATAAAAAAGATCATTAGTAAGTTATCCAGTTAATTAACTAACTTTAGATATAAGCTCAATCAAGGCGACTATATATTTGTTCCATTATAATAAGTATCGGTAGGATCAGCAGTTAGAATAACCACAGGATGGACATGAAAAACAGCCAGACGAAAAAATCATGGCCCCACTACATTCTGGACAAATATCATCTGAATTTATATTACGTGAGTCTGTAGATTTACCGGAGCCAAAGTGTCTGTCCAGAATTTGAGCAATTGCGTCAGGAATTGAGAAAATTTTGGAACCCCCCGAAAAAGTCTGACTGGATCCTCCAATTCCACGAAGTTGACGGATAATCACCTCTACCGGAACATGAGACCGAAGAGCAAGAGATATCAAGCGGCAGATAGCTTCGGTATCGGCCATAGTGGTGTAGCCTGATTTACCAATATGGGCGAACACTTCAAACGGGAGTCCATCGCGAACGTTTACTGTTACATACAGGTTGCCGTAACCCGTGCGTATTTTTTCAGTCATCCCCTGCAGGATGTTGGGTCGTTTCTCAACCCTGATCAGTTTATCATGTGCTTTACTGGTGGCTGTACCTGTGGAAAGGACTTGGTGGGGACGGGAATTGTCTCGGTAAACCGTGACACCCTTACATCCCAGTTCATACGCCAGAGTAAAAGCATGAGCAACATCTTCACGGGGAGCACTTTCAGGGAAATTGATTGTTTTCGACACCGATGAATCACAGTGTTTCTGGAACTGCGCCTGCATGCGGATATGATCCTCATGTGAGATATCAGCTGCGGTAAGGAATACAGCCTTAACAGAATCAGGTATACCCTCAACGTCAGTCAGAGAACGCTTAGTAGCGACTGTAGCTACAAGCTCATCGCTGTAGAATTCTTCCTTCCGAGCGATTTTTTTAAAAAGTGGGTTAAGCTCGGTGAGACGGGTACCGTCAAGAACATTTCTCTCATAGGCTATGGCATAGTATGGTTCAATTCCGGATGAACAACCGGCGATAATTGAGATTGTCCCTGTAGGGGCTATGGTAGTTACTGTTGCATTGCGCATTGCGATTTTATCTCTGCCGAAAACAGAATTAGCCCAGTTAGGGAATTCCCCTCGTGTTTTAGCCAATTCGGAGGAGTGATTGCGAGCCTGGGTACTAATATAGGCCATCACCTGCCCGCCAAGTTCCTGTGCTTCAGGACTGTTGTAAGGGAGACCCATCTTTGCCAGCAAATCTGCCCAACCCATAATTCCCAAGCCTATACGCCGGTTCTTCAGTGTTTGTTTCTCAATCTGTTCAATTGGGTATTGATTCTGATCAATTACGTTATCAAGGAAATGGACCGCCACTTGCACTACTGAAGCCAAATGTTCCCAGTTGATACCGGCAGAAGGATCGCTTAGGGTAAAATCCTCGGGCAAAGGATCGAGCACAAATTGTGATAAGTTGATAGACCCAAGGTTACAAGAGTCATACGGTGGCAAAGGCTGTTCGCCGCATGGGTTGGTGGCTTCAATTGTCTCATCGGGATAAGTTGGATTGTGCTGATTCATCCGATCCAGGAAAACAACACCCGGTTCACCCGTTTGCCAAGCATGCTCGACAATAGAATCAAAGACGCTACGAGCACGTAGCGTGACTTCGTGATTGTCGATTTGATGTGTTCTACCTGTGTGCGGGTTGAAAAGTGGATATTCACTATCACTTTTCAAGGCTTCCATGAAGTCATCTGTGATACCTACCGAGATATTGAAATTAGTCATCTCGTTAGTGTTGTCTTTGCAGGCAATAAACTCCATGATGTCCGGGTGATCTACCCGAAGAATGGCCATGTTGGCGCCGCGACGTGTGCCTCCCTGACGAACAGTTTCAGTCGTTGCGTTAAAAGCTTTCATGAAAGATACCGGGCCGGAGGCTACGCCGGATGTAGATGCTACAATAGAATTGCGAGGTCGTAGACGTGAAAAAGAAAAACCGGTTCCACCTCCTGATTTGTGAATGAGTGCAGCATGTTTGACACTGTCAAAAATCTCTTCCATCGAGTCGCCTACAGGCAACACAAAACAAGCTGAGAGCTGTCCAAGCGGGCGCCCGGCATTCATGAGAGTGGGGGAGTTGGGCAGGAATTCCAAATTGGCCATGATGTCGAAGAACTCCTGAGCAGTTTTTTCAACCTGGTTATCATCGGCTCCATAATTGCGGTCGGTTTTAGCGATAAACTGCGCCACCCGAACGAACAGTTGTGTTGGTGTTTCAATCACGTGTCCCAGTTTATCTTTTAACAAATAGCGTCTCGTTAGAACAGCCAGTCCGTTTGCAGATATGTTGATTTTACATGTCTTCATCGGAGGTTCCTGCTTTGATGCAGATTTATGTCAGGTTTTGTTAAAGTTGTCATAAGGACACTGCTTACAACTCTGTTTAAGTTACGGATAATTCCGCCTGTATATAATATAACATCGGTTGAGCCTTAAAACACATCACATTTTATCGATCTCTATATTTTTCTTCAATCAAAGAGCTTATATGATAATAGTGTTTGTTATTGCATCGAATAGCGCTGAAAGTGTATTGTATAAAGCAGTTGAATAAAAACGAATGAGGTTTAAAAAGACGTGTTTGAATTTTCTGTCAGCGGTGTTGAAACTTTCTGGTGGTTTCCTCCCTTGGTGGCATTTTTAATTTCATGTATTACTGTTACCGGTGGACTGTCCGGAGCATTTCTGTTGTTGCCATTTCAGATGAGTATACTTGGATACACAACTCCCGGTGTCAGTCCAACCAATCTTATTTTCAGTATTATAGCTATACCATCTGGCGTGTATCGTTATTATCTCGAAAGACGTATGGTCTGGCCTCTGGCATGCGCAATAATACTGGGGACTCTGCCGGGGATGTTTATCGGTGCTATGTTAAGAGTTAACTTCCTGCACGACCCTTTTTACTTCAAGCCGTTTGTTGGATTGGTACTGGCAGATGTTGGAATTCTATTGCTGTTGAATGTGATCAGAAACCGGAAGGACAGCAAGGCGGATTTTAGTCGTCAAGGATTACAGGAAGTGACGGAGGCACACTTTTCATTTATTACTGTCAGCTATCGGTTTGGAGAGAAATTGTATACAATATCAACTCCCAAGATATCTATTCTTAGTTTTATTGTCGGGATCGTAGGAGGTACTTATGGAATTGGAGGTGGGGCGGTGATTGCACCAATTCTCATTTCGGTAATAGGCTTGCCCGTCTATACGGTCGCTGGAGCTGCTTTGTTCAGTACCCTTGTTGGTTCAATAGGTGGTGTAGTGTCTTATTGGGTGATAGGCCTTATGTCGGCAAGTGTTTCAGGATCAACTTCACCAGATTGGGTACTGGGAGGTTTGTTGGGGTTGGGTGGTGCTGCGGGTATGTATGTTGGCGCACGTTTACAACGTTTCCTTCCAGCCCAATTTATCAAGACTGTATTGATGGTCTGTCTTCTTGCTATAGCCGTTAGGTATCTCTCGGTCTTGTTTTAACGCACAAGCCTCCTAATAATTACATTGTTTTGCTCAGGTGTGCGAATTACATTATTAGATGTCTATCTTGCGAAGTTATCAAAGAGTTATCTACATGGTGTTTATCACTTGTGCAACACTTCAAGGGAACAATTTGTTACAGAAACATTGATAGAGATTATATAAAATGGTGACACCTCGGACACGGAAAATAATAGAACAGTACGAATTGGACTCTCTCGCACCCTATGCTGTCAAGGCGGCAAAGTCGAAAGGTCGTGTATATCCTGCCAGTGAACATCCCTTGCGCACTGCCTTCCAGAGGGACAGGGATCGAATTGTCCATTCTGCAGCGTTTCGCCGGTTGGAGTACAAGACCCAAGTGTTCATTCCACATGAGCGAGATCACTATCGTACCCGTTTAACACACACAATTGAAGTGGCTCAGATTGCCCGCACGCTGGCGCGGAACCTAGGACTGAATGAAGACCTCACCGAAGCCATAGCTCTGGTGCATGACCTGGGGCACACGCCGTTTGGTCACAGCGGAGAGGATGTTCTCAACGACCTGCTATTTGACTGTGGCGGCTTTAATCATAACCGGCAATCGTTGCGTATCGTCGATCTTCTTGAACAGCGCTACCCTGACCATCCTGGTCTGAACCTTAGCTACGAAGTCCGCGAAGGAATAGCCAAACACGAGACTTCGGTTAAAATCGAACTACCGGAGTTTGACCCCGATAGTCAGCCAAGTCTTGAAGCTTCATTAGTAGATATCGCGGATGAGATCGCCTACAATGCCCATGACATTGATGATGGGTTATCTTCGGGTATTCTCACGCCTGATACGGTTCGAAGTGCATCATTCTGGCCGAAGCTTGGTTTTGATAACCATGGTGAGTTCTCAACGCTGAGTCCGGACCAGTGGCGATATGCATTGGTGCGCTACTTGATAAATTTGATGGTCACCGATGTAATTAATGAAACACAACGCAGAATCAAGAGCTTGAGAATTTCGGATTTGCAGTCTGTGCGCTCGTGTTTGGAGAAGGTGTGCGGTTACTCCGATGATATAATTCAAATTGTAAAGGAGATTAAGGAATTCCTGAAAGTCAACCTCTACAGGCATCCGCGTCTAAAAGAAATAACCGGAAAGGCGCACAATATCCTGAGAACAATTTATGATGCCTTATCGTGCGACTCACAATTGATGCCTCCAAGATTCCAGGAGATGCTCCGGGCCGAACGTCATAAAACAGTGATCGCAGACTATATTGCGGGTATGACCGACCGTTTCGCCCACGAGATGTATCGGGAGATAGTTGGGTAGAACGCAGACAATGGGGTTTGTTACTATCAGGCTTTATTATTCTGTAATTTAGAAAAAAACGGCCCGCTTTATGCGGGCCGGTACGTCTTAAGAAAGACGCTCATCAGAGGAATCCTCCGTTCGATCCTTGAACAGAGGTTTTATACTTCTTCTATATCATCTTCTTGTGAATAGTTCACAAGATTAAAAGATAAGTATTCCAACTCCATCGACATGTTTTCGTTACGCAGAATAACATCATCAGGTACACGAAGATTGATCGGAGCAAAATTTAGAATAGCCTTCACGCCCGCTTCAACCACGTCATCAACAATATTCTGGGCTACAGTAGCAGGTACAGAAATAATAACTATCTGGATATTGGACTCTTTCAGTTCCTGTTGAATGTTCTTTATATCTGAAACTATAATTCCTTTATGGTTGGAACCTATCTTGCGTTGGTCGTTGTCAAACAGTTTGATTATCTGAAACCCATGCTTCATAAATTCTTTGTAGCTTACCAGTGCTGAACCAATATTCCCAATTCCAACCAACGCTACTCGCCATGATCTATCTATTCCAAGTATTGAAGCAATCTTGTTTTTTAATTCATGGACAGGATAACCAAGTCCACGAGTCCCGAATGAACCAAAGGACGAGAGATCCTTGCGTATCTGTGCCGGAGTAAGCTTCTCATGTTTAGCTAATTCTTTGGAAGAAACTGTTTCGTAGTTCTCCATTTCAAACAAGGACAGCGCCCTAAAATACAGAGACAAGCGATGTATACTCGAGTCAGAAATTTTCTTTTTCACAACTACCTCGAGTGTCGGTTTTTCTTGTATTTACTATAAAATGTGCGATACACCCTTCCCATTCATGTGAATAGCTTCACAAGTAAATACATATTTAAACCTATGCTGTCAACCAAAAAACATCATTTGAATTCCCTGTAACTATCTATCTAACGGGGGTTCAATCAATTACTCCTTTGTAGATTCGTTTGTGCGAATCCTATCTCAAGAGAATCTGTGCTATTATTTCACAATCCGAGATAAGGTGGGAGAAATACGGGACAGGATTTCGTAATTAATAGTATTTGCCCAACCAGCCAGTTGTTCGGCGGTAACGGTCTCTGATTGACTGGAGCCAATTAAGGTAACTTCATCGTGAAGTTTGACTCTTTTAATATGTGTGACATCAACCAATATCAGGTTCATACAGACTCTCCCTCGGACAGGAGCCCTGCGACCGTGAATGAGCACATGGGCGATATTGGACAAGATACGATCATAACCATCAGCATACCCTACCGGCAGCACTGCCAATCGGGTAGCGGCAGTAGTGCGATAAGTACAACCATAACCCACAAAACTATCGACGGGTATTTTCTTAAGCTGGGTTATGCGGGTCTTCCAACTCAACACTGGAGTAAATAGACTATCGTCACCACCACCAAGACGATAGGACAGGTAAGTTTCTTTTGAAGGCCAATGACCATAAGCGGCAATTCCGGGGCGGACTAGTTCGAAACGGGTTTTTTCAAAAAGAATAAGAGCAGCAGAACATGCTGTATGCCGAATTTTAGGCTTGATACCCAATTTAGTTAACTTACTCACCATGCGGTTGAAAAGTCTCAGTTGATAATCAGCGTATTCGTGGTTTGTTGTGTCCTCGATATTAGCAAAGTGAGTCGAGGCTCCATAGGGTGCGCCAAGGGAAGGATGTCTCTCATAGATAGCGGCTATAGGAACCAACTCATCCTCTCCGATTCCCTGACGGTTAGTGCCTGTCTCCAGCTTTAGATGGGTACGAATGCGCGTGTTGGCTTTATCACCAAGCTTGCCAAGTATAGATAGCGTTTGGCTATCGAATACCACCGGTTCCAAGTTAAGCTCAAGGATTGCTTCAAGCTGGTTAGGCAGAAGTGGTCCCAGAACCATGATAGATCGTTTCCATCCAACATTACGGCAGACTTCCGCTTCCTGAACTGATTGAACTGTCACATAATCAACCTGATTTGTTTCTATTAGCAGTTTAACAATCTGAGGGAGGCCGTGTCCATAAGCGTTAGCTTTAACACAAACAGCGAGCGAGCGATTGCCGGCCAGTTTAGATAGCGAAGCGATGTTATTTCTAAATGCTTGCCGTGATATTTCCACCCAACTATGCAATCCGGTGTCAATCATAATGAAAGATATACCTGACAAAGGCAACAATGACAACAAAAGATTTGGCGGTAGTACATCAACCTTTTTCTTTTTCAACACACCCCAAAAGGTAGGTCGCCCAACCACGCCAAGCGCTATCTCAGGTTTCCTTCGTTACCTACTTTGGTGCTTTGCTGGGATCGAAATCAGCCACGTTCTGGGCAAATGTCCAGCGATGACCCTCGGGACATTCCATACTGCACATTCTGTCACCCCAAAACATCGTCTCCGGTTCGGTTAACATCTTGGCGCCAGTGTCTCTGGCCTTTGCGCAGAAATTGTCGATATCGTCCACATAAATGTACAATCCGACCGAGCTGCCGGAGAGCGTGGCAGGTGATTTACTACCTTCTTCGGGACACTCGGCGCCGATCATGATAACACAATCATTGTAGCCGATTTCGGCGTGAATAATATTGCCGTCCTTGTCAGGCATTGTCATTTTCGTTTCCAGACCGAATGCTTTCTGATAGAAATCGATGGCGTCCTTCACATTCTTAACGGTCAGATATGGGGTGATCCAGCCCATGCCTTCTGCTTTGGGAGGTCTGTCGGTCATAATTTGTCTCCTTATTGAGTTTGTTAAATGAGTACTGATTGTATCCATTCTCAACGCATAATCAGACAATTTGTTCAGTTTGACAATCACATTCTGCGAGATGCTTTGTGAACATGAAATGTAAGGGAGTTGTTTTTTGCCCGATCAATCGGGAACATCTAAATCCGCGCAGTTTCGACACTTTGCCTACCGCGCTATAGGTAACACGTTGTTCGGGTCGAATTTCTGCTTAATCTTGCGTGAGTATATGGCATCAACCGAATCATCTGATTCGTCCAGCAACGCCATTAGCCCGGTCCTTGAGATTTCCATTTGAACCATAGTGGCAAAATCATCTGCACCAGTCAAAGGCATCACACGGAATGTCGCCGAGACAATCAGCCCTAACAGTCCCCATGATCCAGCATAGAGTTTAACGACATCGTATCCCGAAACAGATTTAAAATATGTTGAGCCAGGTTTGATAATCTCTCCCTGAGGAGTAACTATCTCCGCCTGGATAAAATATTTTTTGAGAGGAACATCGTGATCGTGCATTGAACCGGTTAACCCCACACCTATCGCTCCCCCAACAGACCCGACATAAGGAAGATCAGAGTGAGGTAAATAGAGTTGATAACGTCGCAGATTGAGATTGATCTCCCGAAGAGGATAACCTGCCCCGACAACGATGTAGAAATCATCCGGGACTATCTTCTGTAACCGATTTAGTCTATCAGTGCAAATTGTCACCATGTTGATAAACGGTTCATTGATTGGATCGATATTGTTGCCAAACCCTGAAATGAACAGCTTTTGGGAATGTTTATTAGCAAGTCTTAGTAATAAAGCTGCCTCTTCAGTATTTTCGGGATGAAATGTCGCAATCCTTTTCTGATAAGTAAGACGCCCTTCAGGAAACTCGGATTTGATAATGCTTATGAACTTGCTTGGTTTAGACATGCGTAAAAGATAGGCAATATAATAGCAGTGTCAACGATAAGGCACAAGAAAACCCGGCCGAAAACGACCGGGTTTGAAATATCGAATGTTGAAAAACGGTCGGTTTAGTACATACCGGGCATGCCGCCACCCATACCGCCCATGCCACCACCCATGTCGGGCATCGGTTTGCTTTCTTCGGCCTTGTCCACCACAACCGCTTCGGTGGTCAGAAGCAGTCCGGCAATTGAGGCCGCATTTTCAAGAGCAGTGCGAGTGACCTTGGTTGGGTCCGTGACGCCGGCCTTTATCAGGTCTTCGTAAGTGTCTGTTAAAGCGTTGTAGCCATAGGTTCCTGATTCTCCGAGAACCTTATTGACTACAACCGAGCTTTCAGCACCGGCGTTGGCGGAAATCTGACGAATCGGCTCTTCGAGAGAGCGACGGATAATATTAACACCAACCATCTCCTCTTCGTCGGCCTTGAAATTATCAAGAGCTTTTATTGCACGCAACAGGGCAACACCGCCGCCGGGCACTATGCCTTCCTCGACCGCAGCGCGGGTAGCGTGGAGAGCATCCTCAACGCGAGCTTTCTTCTCTTTCATCTCGCTTTCAGTAGCTGCACCAACGTTGATGACTGCCACACCGCCAGCCAGTTTAGCCAGACGTTCCTGCAGTTTTTCGCGGTCGTAGTCAGAGCTGGTGTCGTCGATCTGTTTGCGGATTTGGCTAATACGAGCTTTGATCTGATCTTTCTCGCCTGCACCTTCCACAATAGTGGTGTTGTCCTTATCGACCGTAATCTTCTTGGCTGTGCCAAGATCGGACATAACCGTATTCTCGAGTTTGAAACCCTTTTCCTCGGAGATGACATTAGCGCCGGTCAGAATCGCTATATCTTCGAGCATAGCCTTGCGGCGATCTCCGAAACCTGGAGCCTTGACTGCGCCCACCTTGATTGTGCCACGCAGCTTGTTGACCACCAAAGTCGCTAACGCTTCGCCTTCGATATCCTCGGCGATAATCATCAACGGTTTACCCCCCTGAGCCACTTTCTCCAACAACGGCAGAAGATCCTTCATGTTTGAAATCTTCTTGTCGTAGATTAGGATCATCGGGGTTTCCATAACCGCTTCCATCGAATCCGGATCGGTTACGAAATACGGCGAAACATAACCTCGATCAAACTGCATACCCTCAACCACGTCCAACGTGGTTTCGGCTGACTTGGATTCCTCAACAGTGATAACGCCGTCGTTACCGACTTTCTCCATCGCCTGCGAAATCAGTTCGCCAATCTGTTTGTCATTATTAGCTGAAATAGTACCCACCTGAGCAATCTCTTCTTTACCGGAGACTGGTTTGGACATCTTTTTGATTTCTTTGCTAACGACTTCCACAGCCTTGTCAATACCGCGCTTGATAGCCATTGGGTTAGCACCAGCGGTGACGTTCTTAAGACCTTCACGGTAAATCGTTTGGGCGATTAAAGTAGCTGTGGTAGTACCATCACCGGCATCATCAGAAGTCTTGGAAGCGACTTCCTTGAGCATCTGGGCACCGATGTTCTCAAACTGATCTTCCAATTCGATCTCTTTAGCCACACTAACGCCATCCTTGGTGACAGTCGGTGAACCGAACTTTTTATCGATAACAACGTTACGGCCCTTAGGCCAGAGAGTTACTTTAACAGTATCAGCCAGCTTATCAATACCAAGTTTCAGCTTAGCGCGGGCTACCGTATCAAAATCAATCAATTTTGGCATGTTATTTCTCCGTCCTGTTATTTAATTAGCTGTCTGCGATCACGGCAAAGATGTCTGATTCGCGCATGATGAGATATTCGGTACCAGCTATTGAGACTTCCGTTCCAGTGTATTTACCGTAGAGAACCTTATCGCCCTTCTTGACTTCCATCGGAGCCTTTTTGCCGTCTTCATTAGTGCGGCCTGGACCGATCTCAATGATTTCACCCTGCATCGGTTTCTCTTTGGCCGTATCTGGGATGATGATTCCACCCTTGATAGTCTCAGCTTCTTCCATCGGCTTAACCACAACTCGATCTGCAAGCGGTTTTACCTGCATTTTCTTACCTCCTGTTTACGTGAGGAGAGGCTAAGCCCCTCCGTTGGTGTATTGTTGGCTCTATCTTCTCTTTATAAATGCGACAAATTTGTTTTCGCACTGCTAAGTTAACTTTCTTCAATCCTTTTATCTTTATTAGCACTCACTTTTGTTGAGTGCTAATAACGTATGGAATATAGGTTGAACAAACAAACTGTCAAGAAGTTTCTTAGAAAATGCAAAAAATTTTAGTTTTTTTACGATAAAAAAAGCAAGGTGTGCTGTCGTAATGACAGTTTGTGGTCATAATGGCGGCTCGTATTATGTCAGATAAAAAAGAAAAATCAATTATTTGTCGTTTATTTAAACAACTTAAATTGCTTTATGTGTTCCAAGTAGAAACGTTTGCCGTGATAAACTATTATGTGACAGTTGTGTCTACAAAGTAGCGATCGGAAGAAAGCTCCCACCAAATCTGTGAAACCTCTTGCATGCATAGTGATGTATTCACCTGCTTTACGCCTGTAACTCCTTGTTCCCCAATGGGCAGTTAATGAACAGGGGAGAGGCACGGGCATTGCATCAAAAGAGGGCATGGAATGTTATTTTGGTTCTCATGAACTCCCAAATGATAACGATTGCCCGGACAAGACGGTAGTTGTGTCGTTTCATATCCCTGAAGTAGGGATCAAATTCAAAGCTCCGTTTGCTGCTGAAGATCATGATCATGGCGACTTGGCGGCTCTTCTAGCGTTGTTGGAATTTATCGATGGCAACCAGAAATATTTCCCCAACCAAACTTACCAGATATTTGGAAGTAATATTAATATTGTCAATGGTGTTAACCAGCGTGATAATCTTCCAGACAAGTTTGCCCATCTGTTGGATAAAACAAAAGACTATCGCGAGAAATATCATTTCTCTTTAGACTGGACACCATCTAATGGTAATCCTGATTTCGAAGCCCTTTTTGATTGACCGATCGAGAGCAACGACTTTATCTTAAGTCGTTATGCTCAAACCTTCAGATTTAGCCAGAGATATCGCTGCCGGAAAATTCAAACCGGCTTACTATCTATTTGGAGTCGAGGATTTCCGGATTGTAGAAGCGGAGAAATACATAGTTCACAAATTTCTTCCCGATCGTCAGCTTGTCACCAATTACCGAAAAATTAACGGACGTCGGGTATCCTGCTCCAATCTAATTACCGAATTGTCAAATCTGCCCATGCTCGGCGAGAGGCAGGTATTTGGTATATCTGAGTTTCAAAGTTTCAAACCGACTGAAGTTGATCGTATTCTGAAATTGCTTGTTCCTCCTGATCCAAATCGAATTGTGGTTTTTAGCTCCCCATCAGCGCGGATGCCAAAAAAGAAATCTGCTTTCATTCAAAAGGTTTCAAAGGTAGTCGAGATTGTGGAGTTTGGCCGTTTCTCTGCCAAGCAGACTGCAGATCGACTACTGTCCGGTTTGCAGAAGGATAATATTGAGATTTCACCAGAAGCCCTTAAGTTATTGGTAGAGTTGATTGGCGGACATAGTGGGGGAGTAGCGGCTGAGTTAGCCAAACTTCGTGATTATAAAAATCCCGGTGAAACTGTGACAGTGGATGATATTCGAGAGATTACAACCGGATACGAAGTATACAACATCTTTGATTTAGCTGATCAGGTTATTGCGGGTCAGACGAGTCGAGCTTTAAAGATGTTAAATACCTTGGTAGCAGAGGGTAAGTCTCCGGTGGCGATCTGCTCACTGGTAATGAATCACTTTCTATCTCTTTACCTGGTTAAAAACGGCCATCCGCTAGCACCCAACCGGAGATTCCTGACATCACGCTTCCGGCAACAAGCCAACCTCTATGATGATAACCGGTTAGAACAAATTTTAATCGATCTTGCAGCCTGCGACGCCGATCTCAGGGGAGGGGGAATGAAGCCCAAAATGTCGCTGGAAATTATTTTATTGCGTCTGCTCGGAGAAAGACAGATTCGGTGAGCAAACATACTGGGGAAGAAAGCAGCACATCGCCTGTAATACTTTCAGAGGAGAAAAAGACCGAGCAGGCTCTAATAGAAGCGGCTCAGGAAGGTGACCAGAAAGCTTTTGGACAGTTGGTCCGCTGTTATCAGAAGCGGTTATTTCGGTTTGTGTACGGATTGGTGGGGTCATTTGACGCCACGGAGGATATAGTGCAGGAAGCATTTGTTAAGGCATATCGGTCGCTTGACACGTTTAAGACCGGTTATGGTTTTTACCCCTGGTTGTCAACGATCGCTCGCAATACAGCCTTTAATAGTATCCGGCGCGAGGAACGTAAAGAGTCGTTGGATTCACTGCAGGAAAAAGGTTACGATCCCATTTCGGCAGAGCTTGGGCCATTGGAGCAGATACTTGATTCGGAGGGGCAGCGCAGATTTTACAAGGCGGTAAAGTCGCTGCCGGCAAAATACCGTATGGTATTTGTATTAAGACATTTTGAGGATATGAACTACATCGATATTGCGGCTTCTTTGAAGATTCCTCCCGGAACGGTTGACTCGCGGCTTTATCGAGCAAGAAAACTTTTGCTGGAAGAACTGAAAGACCTGTTGTAGATTGAATTTGAAGAGACTGGCATCACGGATAGGTTAATTAGATGAATCACGGTTATTTTCGAGATAGAATTTCGGCCTATTGCGATCACGAGTTGACGCCTTATGAGGAAAAGGCCATGCGGGAACACCTCGCTGAGTGTGAGGAGTGCCGCAAGTTACTGGAAAAGCTACAGAAACTGGACGAGTTGGTCGAGAAGCATTCCGAACTTGGAGGCGAAGATTACTGGAAGCAGTCGGCTCAACGTATTGAGGAACAGCTCAATGCCAACTCTTCTGTGAATGAAAAGCCAGTAACAAAGAAACCGCTATGGTGGGGATTGATCTGGAAGATTACCACAGCTGCGGCATCGATTGCAGTGCTTACCTTTATTGGCTTTCATCAGTCTGATATTTATAATTCTTGGGAGACAGCGCCAACCAAAGGGGAAGAGATAAAAGCTGTGTCACCTCCTGCATTATCCACTAAAGATAGATTACCAGCCCCAGTGGCGCAAAAGATGGATGTCATTGATGATGTGGAGAAATCAGCTCAATTTGAGCAGCCGGAGACACGGCAAGAGGAAACTAACATCAAGTCAGACCTTCCCTCTATAGAGAAACAGGATGTGCCTGTAGAAAAAAGAAGTCAAACTAACGAATCTCTCCTTGATGTGACTCTGAAAAAGGAAACGGATTCGGGAATAACAGAAAAAACAGAAGCGGTTACAGAAGAAGTTATTAGCGATGAGGAAACTGTTGTTAGTAAAGGGGGGACTCAGTCAGCTACTCCTGATAAAGTTATTCTTTCTCCTGAAATTTCCAATATTCATGATGTGTCTGCAAATAAAGACAGCAAATCTGCTCCGATGGATTTCCGGTCCGAAAGAACTGCTATGGCTGCTCAGGGTATGACGACGACAATGAAAAAAGATGCTGAAGGCAATGATGCACAAAAGGAATTAGCAGAGCTGGACCTTGAAGGGTGGCTGCAAAGGCGAGATTCACTTAAAACTTTATGGGAGCAGTTAAACAAGAATGAAGAGCAGTTAACAATATCCCGCAAAAGCAGGAAGAGCCTGACCTCAGTTGACTGGGTCGAACGGCAACTTCTCTATAGCTATTATAATGTTGCTTGTTTTACTAAAGAGGAAGACAAGGAAAAGTACGACGAAGCAGTTGATTTCCTGAAGGAATACATCCACAAAGGTAGTTCCCGACACCCGCGAATCGCCCGAGACTATTTGAAAAGACTGGGCATAAAACCAAACTAACCTTTCCCCCACAATATTCCAGCGCAACTTTTTATGTTCCCTTCCGTTTATATAACCAGAAAGAGAAAAGAAATCGAGGAATTGTCATGGACAAACGACTATATCGATCAACTGAGCAGAAGGTTATTGGAGGTGTTTGTGGTGGGTTGGGAGAGTATCTCAATCTTGACCCCTCACTGATTCGTATCTTCACAGTATTACTGTTTTTCGCCTCTGGTGTAGGAATTTTGGCGTATGTAATCGCCTGGGTGATTATTCCAAAGCGTCCCTACGATGTTGAGGTGATTCAAACAGAGAGGGAGTCATCATCATGGCACAAATATCTTCCGGGTCTCATCCTGGTTGGTATTGGTTTGATACTCCTTATCAGGGAAAGCTGGTACTGGTTTGATTTCCAAATGTTCTGGCCCGGGTTGTTGGTTTTAGCAGGGCTGTTTCTAATTTTTGCCCGTCGCAAGAATAATGAGGTTGAAGATCCGTTTGAACCGGTTCACGAACATCCAAACAGTAAAAATGGGGGGTCAATATAATGTCTCCAGCAAGGTTTCGATGGGGCTTAGTACTGGTATTGCTTGGTGTGTTGCTGCTATTGCAAAACGCTAATATCCTCAACTCGAATTTCTGGGCCGATCTGTTAATCTGGTTTCCTGTGGTGTTAATAGCTGTAGGAGTGGAAAAGATTTTCGCCAAATCAAAAGTGAAATTTATTTCTTACCTGACATCGGTTGGTCTGTTTGTTGGCGGTTTGGCGATAGCTTTCGTAGGCAGCTATGGGGGAGAGGAGACCAGTTTCTTTAACCAAACCTCTTTTGAATTTGAATCTGATCCGAACGTCCAACAATTAAATGTCGTTCTTGATCTGAACGGTACCGATTTGACTATTCGTGATTCTGGTCCTGACCTTGTTTACGGTGAGTTTGACGAATTCACTCGTAAGCCCAGGATTGACTCCGACATCGATGGTAAGGTTGCGAATGTGAAACTGGCCAGCCGTTCCGGGAGTTTCCTCGGTGGCGCTATCCATATCAATACCGGAGATCCACAGGATTGGTCGTTGCGTTTCTCCAGAGATGTCCCTCTTGAGTTAGAATGCAATAGCAGTGAATCGGACTTACACCTGAACATGTCCACGACACCTTTAAGAAGGCTGAAACTGAATACCGACGATGCCAGGGTATATCTTAAGCTTGGCGATTTATTCCCGTTAGTGGATATCGACATTACGGGGGAAGATTCCGATCTGAGATTGCGGATTCCTCAAACAGTGGGTGTACGCATTCTTGGTGATGACTACCAATCATACCTGACAAATCTGGGGTTTGTAGAAGATGATGGCCGGTTTGTTACTGAAGGTTATGATACTACAAAAACCAGGATCGATATCAAACTCGACAATAATCTAGAATCGTTTTCAGTAGATTTCTTTTAATAGCAATTGGTATAGCTGCACATGTTAGGGGCGGTCACGGTTGGCCGTCCTTTGTGATCGATGATGACGAAAAAGGCTGCGGTTTACCTTTGTGAGATAAGTCCCCAGTTTGGGGGTAACAGGGTGACACACTTAGACTTGTTCGGGGGTGACTTGGTATTTTCAGGCAATCAAGGCTAAACGAGCTTAACCTTCCCACCTAGCCGAATTCGCCCTTGACAATCACAAACAATATCCTTGACAATTTAATATAAAATAAGTATACATATTATGTTGAATAGAAAAATACCGTTAGTAAATAGGTGTTATTCGTAATGTGGTGCTGTTTATAAAAAAGTTTACTTGTTTACTACGTAGGTTTGTAGGGAATGTGTAGGGTAAAATAAAATTATTCCAGATATTTGGATTCCAAAAAATGTGTGGGACTTTCAACTTGAAGGGAGGTGGTAACTCACTAGGTTGACAACCAGTGATTATAACAGCAAAACACAAATATCTCTCAAAGTATGTTGGTTATTGGCAGAAGAATAATGGATACATACTAGCAGGGTGCTAAAAAACTCAGGACGAAAGGCGATATGTCGATTGCTTTACATGACTTGTTATTCCTGCGAAGGCAGGAATCCATCTCCCCGCTTTCGCGGGGATGACAAACATGTTAGCAAAGGAGCATGAAAGAACACTTTTTTAACAGCCAGCTAGATCAAATAGTAGGGTGAGGTATTCGAGACAGGGATATTAACACTCAACTATATTTTAGATATGAAATCCCCATCAGTTTTTCAGCTCTCTAACAGCTAAGAGTGATAAAAACATTAATGAATTACAACAACAGGGAGATTTTCTAATGAATTTGTACGCTAAGAAAATTGCATGCTTGTTACTGGTAGCATCAATTGTACTGATTGCTGGTAACGCTTTTGCTACTGTTGAAGGTGTACGTGTGTCAACACCTGATACATGTTGGTACTCATCCAATTTTATCGATTTACCAGTCCGTATTGAATGGACTGACTGGAGCAGGTATGATTTCTGCGGTGCAGAGTATTGGGTTCCAGATCCGTATGATTTAGCTCCTTTCACCCCATCTTCTCATCGGTGTGATCGTTTTACGAGCACCGAAACTGAAATGTGCGGTTTTGAAATGAAACTAACTTTTAACCGTAATATAGTACAGGCGGTTACAGTAACCGGTGCTGATTTAATTCAGCAGTGGCACTGGCCCGATATCTACTTTGAAATCAACAATACCCAAGGTTGGATCAAAATAGCCGGTGCCAGTGCCAACTGTGCACCTATTAATAATATAACAGATCCACAAGATCTTGTCAAAGTTGGATTTCTCATTATGGGTAGCCCTTCTGATGATGCTAATCTTCAGATGGAATATTTCAAATACAATGAAGCTGACCCGGATTATATTTACTGGTATAATACTGATTTCGCGGGTCGCCCAGATGCCCGGTCTATCGGCAAATTGGCCGTCTGTGAGGGTTTGTGTCTTAGTGGTGGAATTACATATTGCTCTAATAATTCACCTATTTGTGATGCAGATGTAACTCTTCATTACGTTCCAGATCCATTAGTTGTTCCTCCGCCAGTAGTTGATGACATCACTGTTCAAACCCGTTGTGAGAACAATTGTGAAGAAGATTGCCGTGGTTCTTACATTCTATGTGATGCTATAGGTACGTATGACTATAGTCTCTCCGTTTGGAAAGATGATGAATACGATAATGCTGTTACAGCCTTTGACGCTTCAATCGTGCTCAGATATCTTACAAACCAACTCATACTTAATTGTTGTCAGAAATCTGCGGCTGATGTTTCAGGTGATGGATGTATTTCTTCCATGGATGCGTCACTTATTCTGAAATACGTCGTTCATGATAATGATGCATATCCGTATTTTCCGAAGAAAAAAGACGACAATACGAACTGGTTATTCTTCTGGGATAGTGATCATTCCGGTTGTCCAGCAGACTATGATTGCTTGTTGCCAATTGAAGAATATGGCTATGCCCCTCTTAATTCCCCCCAAACTGATCAGGATTTCCA
>QNAG01000018.1 GCA_003641415.1 Candidatus Zixiibacteriota bacterium
GAGCTTTGAAAACCTTTGTATTGTTGACTACGAGCGCATCACCGGGACGAAGGTAATCAACAATTCCTCGAAACGACCGTACACTGCTCCCTGCTCCGTTAGAACGATCCAACACCATTAAACGAGACTGATCACGACGTCGGGTTGGATGTTGGGCAATCAATTCACGAGGAAGATCATAATTAAATAGTTCTATGTTCATATAACAGTACTACGGCTGGTATTCTACCGCCTCCCTGCCTTCTCAGGAAGTGCCACCATACGGTTTAACTCACATTCAATTTCTTCTTTATCCAGATCTCGAATTGTAATAGTTGTCCGACCATCTGAAAGATTGTCAATCTTCTTCTCAGCAACAAAATGATGGTCGGCCAGGCGAGCTATCTGATGTAAATGAGTTATTACAATCACTTGAAAGCGATGCGACAACCTCTTAAGTTTGCGGCCAACTTCAACGGCAGTTTGACCTCCGATACCGGCATCGACTTCGTCGAACACCAGTAAACTCTCTTTAACTCTATCTCCGTTCAACTCAATTGACTTCAAAGCCAGAAGTACGCGAGACATCTCACCTCCAGAAGCAGTCTTTACCAATGGTTTGAGTGGTTCGCCAGGATTTGCCGAAAATAAAAACCGCACTGTCTCTAAACCGTACGCTGTTGGCTTGATTCCACAACCATTAACAACAATTCCATCGTCGTCTTCTTCGCACACCAGTTCGCACTTGAACTGGGCATCATTAATGGATAGCTCCGTAAGTTCGTGCGCGACAAGTTCACCAATATCCTGCGCCGCCTTTCTGCGAGCTATGCTCAGTTCTGTTGCCTTTTTAGCATAAATTCTTCGTTGTTCCTTTTCCTTAGCGATAAGGGAATCTATCAGGTCATCAATATTCGGAAGTTTCTTCAAACGCTCCTGTATTTCCGCCAGTGTGGTTAGAACGCTTTCTTCTGAACCGCCATATTTTTTCTTTAACTTGTATATTTCATCCAAGCGGAGATTTACTTCTTCCAACCTGACAGGATCATCTCGGAGAGTTGCACCATACTGCTCTACAGAATTTCTCAGTTCTTCCAGTTGATATTCAATTTCTGTTAGGGCTTCTACATTTTTACTTAGAGTAGAATCAACAATAGCCATGTTCTCCAATTCTCTACGCACTACACTGATCATATCCTGAACGCTGGATGCGTTGGTAGCATCACTGTTGCTACTGAGAATCTCTTGTATCAACGACGAGGACGACATCAGACCTTGAACTGAATCAAGGCGCGAACGTTCGACTATAAGCTCTTCTTCTTCACCAATTCTAAGCTCTGCCTTCTCGATTTCTTCAACCTGAAAAAGCAGCAGTTCGCGTTCTTTTATCAACTGCTCACGACGATTGGAGACTCGCTTAAGTTCATCAACTGCCAAACGCCAGTTTGCATATAGCTTGGCAACTAACTCACACTCTGCGGTCAGACCAGCCAGATGATCAAAAAAAGCAAGATGATTTTCTTCGTTCATCAAAAGTTGCCCGGAGTGCTGGCTGACAATTTGAATCTTAGGGGAAGTCAGGCTTCGCAAGTGTGATACAGAAGATGTTTGCCCATTAATCTTCACTTTCGAGTTTCCACTCCTACTGATCTCGCGGAATACCACTACTTGTTTTACTTCAGATAAATTTTCAAATGTAGCCTCTACATTCGAAGAATCGCAACCGTACCTAATGTGTTCTTTATCGGCTCGATTACCTATGGCAAGATCAATAGCGTTGACCATTACCGATTTCCCAGCGCCTGTTTCACCAGTCAGAACTGTCAAACCTGATTGAAAAGACATACTTGTCTGTTTGATGAGGGCAAAATTGTGAATTACTAGCTTTTTGAGAATCATAACCCGTGTCGTTTCAACTCATCCATTATGCGGTTTGCTGCTTCCTGGTCGTTATCAGCTTCCGCTTGCGCCAATTCTACCTTCAAATGTTCGCGAATGCGCTTCTGTTTCCTCTGAACAAACTGGGAGAACACAATTTTAAGTTCACTGTCTATTTTATCTCTATCCCATACTTTGGCGGCAATCGAAGAAATCAAAGAGCCAAATTCTTTATCTTGGACCATATCTATAAGTGCTCCCGCATCAAGCAAATCCAATTGCCGGTACTGCTGAGACATAGCGGCGTATAGGCGAGATAATTCTGAGGATTCGAAATCATCGGGAGATATCTGTTCGAAAACCTCATCGACAGATCCCGGATTGTTAAACAAGAGTGACAGAAGGCTGGATTCGGTCACGTTGAGTTTGTTCTGTTGTTTTTTCTGCTCAATACTGTACTGACCGGATTCTGCTGGCACGTTAATAACCATATCCACACTAACACCAAGAACATCAGCAGCTTTAGTAAGAAACAATGACCTACGAGTAGGATCATTGATTTTTTTACCAAGTGACCCCAACTCTTTAATAAGTTTCTCTCGTTCAATTATACCTGAAGACTTAATGTTAAGATCACGTACACGAAAAGACAAATAGTCTGTAGCCTCATCAAGGAGTTGCTTAACACCATCTCCACCACGCTCACGTGCGATAGAATCCGGATCTTCTCCTGGTGAAGCACTGACAACCTTAACTTCCATGCCAACATCGTAGAGCATGTCCACCGAGCGCATGGCTGCTTTGCGACCAGCGGAATCGGCATCGAAGAATAAGTAGACCTGTTTGGCAAAACGAGCCAATAACCGTGCTTGTTGTAAAGTAAAAGCAGTCCCTGACGATGCGACAACATTTCTAACCCCAACTTGCCACAGAGAGATAACATCAAAATATCCCTCAACAACAACCGCTGCCGAAAACTGCTTGATGTGATCCTTCGCCATGTTTAATCCGTAAAGAACATTGCCTTTTATGTACAGAGTGCTCTCTGGAGAATTTACATATTTGGCTGGTTCTCCCCTTTTAAGGGTGCGACCACCAAAAGCTATGGGTTTATTACTCAAGTTAAAAATGGGGATTATCAATCGATGTCGAAACCGATCAAAATAATTTCCTGTTTTCCTGGAATGGACAGATAGCCCACTGTCCGCCAAATCCTGCGGTGACAGCCCCTTAGACTTTGCATGCTTTATCAGACCATCCCATTCTTCTCCAGCCAGTCCAAGCGAGAATGCCTTTATCGCATCAGTAAAAATACACCGCTTCGCAATGAGATAGTCGTTCAAGACTTTTTGGTAGCGAGGCTGATATAGTTGCTGGCAGAAATACTCAACCGCTACCTGGTTGGCAAAAGCAATACGTTCAGATTGTTCACGGTGTATATCGGTTACGCGATCTTCCCGGATCGGTATATTGGCCTTGTCCGCCAGATAGCGAACAGCTTCAATAAACGACATCCCTTCGTGCTCTTCCAAAAAAGTAAATACTGTTCCCCCACGTCCGCATCCAAAACAGTAATAGAGTTGTCGATCTGGTGAGATACTAAATGATGGAGTCTTCTCTGTATGAAATGGACACAGAGCAAGAAAGCGTGAGCCACGTTTTTTAAGCTTGAGATACTCACCGATAAGCTGAACAATATCGGTGGCTTGGCGCACCTGCTCTATTGTTTCGGGAGAAATCATGCTATTCTTTCAGCTTAACAATCGTCACCCCAGAACCACCCTCGTTCCAGTTTCCCAAGCGGATAGATGCTACATCCGATCGCTCCTTGAGAAATGATGTGAGAATACGTCGAAGGGCGCCGGTACCTTTACCATGAACTACATAGATTTGAGATAACCCAGCCATAGTAGCCTTATCTATAAATTTATCCAAAGCCTCGCAGGCTTCATCACCTGTCATTCCGAGGAGATGTATCTCTGGTGAAAAATTATTATCAACCGATATTCCTGCTGAAACTGATAGAATCGAACTCCTGTCTGGTTGTTCTAATTTGCGCAGGTTGCGTATCTCAACTGTAGTTAGGACATTACCAACTTTCACCCGTGCTTTGTTTTTCCCAATCAGCCGCTCAATTTCCCCACTTTGCTTCAACGAAAGAATTTCCACAGAATCTCCAACTTCAAATCGGTCCGGTTGCGAAGGTTTATCAAGTAATTTCTCACGACGTTTTCCGACTTTCTGCTGTCGTTTCTTCACCTGACGATGGAACTCTTTAACCTTCTCCTGATCTGCTTGCGAATGGCGAATGTCCGCTACAAGACCTTCAATCTCTCGCCGGGTTTCATCCAGAAACAGCTCCGTTTCCTCAAGTGCTCGCTTCTTTTCCCCCTCAATGTCATTCTTTAATTTATCAGACTGGACTTTATAGAATTGTTCGAGTTCTGTAGCCCTGGCAAGTCGCTCGCTCAGGTCCGCTCGATTTTTTTTCACTACTGCTAACTCTGCCTCCAACGAAGCAATCAGATTCGTCAGAGACTTTTCTGTGCTTCCAACTAACTCCGAAGCTCGCTCACAGATTTCCGGAGATAAACCAAGGCGCTGCGCTATCTCCACAGCATACGAAGAACCAGGTATGCCCAATCTCAAAGAGAATGTGGGGGCCAATGTATTTCGGTCAAATTCAAGGGAGGCATTTTCAAGCTCAGGATGTTCCATCGCCAGTGTTTTTAGTTGTGAGTAATGGGTAGTAGCCAGCATGCGCGCACCCTTCTCGATTACATCGAGAATAATTGCTTCCGCTAATGCGGAACCTTCCTTTGGATCTGTACCAGCACCAATCTCGTCTAACAACAGAAGTGTATCTTCGGAAGCTTGCCTGACACCATGAATTATATTTGTTATATGTGATGAGAAAGTTGACAGAGACAATTCAATTGATTGCTCATCACCGATATCTGCCAGAACATTGGCAAATAGACCTACCGATGATTTCTCGTCAGCAGCAATGTGCAGTCCTGACTGTGCCATAACAATTCCAAGCCCCACCGTTTTAAGGATAATTGTTTTACCGCCGGTATTTGGACCTGTAACAAGAATAGCCTGGCGAAAGTCGTTCAGAGATAAGCTATTGGGGATGACATCTTCGGATTTCACGGCCTGTACCATGAGCAGTGGATGCCGGATGTCAATGAGATTAAATGATGCTCTTTCTCCGATAGAGGGCTGGTTACCCTGAATACGCCTTGAGAATTGCGCACATGCATAGATAGCGTCGAGACGGCCTATCAATTTTGTATTCTCTAATAAAGCTTCAGATCGACTTGCTATCTCAGCTGTTATTGCGCGCAGAATGCGATCCATTTCAATCCGCTCTTCTTGCATTAGCAGGTTGATATGGTTATTAAGCTCAACTGTCTCTTGCGGCTCCACATAAAGGGTAGCGCCAGTTTGGCTGCGATCGTGGAGAATACCAAGGTTGCTCTGGTACCGGTTGGATGGCACCGAAATAACATAACGCCCATTACGCATTGTGACCACATCGTCCTGCAGACCTGCTTGTTTTGGCTGGGTTGCCTGCAAACTTTGAAGACGCGTTGTTATTCTCCGTCGGCTGTTAATTAAATCAAGACGAGTCTGCTTTAGTTTTGACGAAGCGTTATCTCGTATTTGACCGTCTTCATCAATAGTACGGCGAATTTCTTTTTTTAATTCTGGAAAAGCTCTGACCTTTTCCAGATACGCTGCGATAGCCGAGAAATGTTCCCGACGTTCATGGTCATACTCATGGATATCAATCGACACTTCCACCAATTCCAGAACCTGAATGATTTCTTCCGGATCAAGGAAAACACCTTCCGCCTGAGATCTTCGCAACAGACTCCTACAGTCCTCAATGCGACAGAGAGGAAAAGCCTGACCAAAGCTAATGATATCCTTCATTTGCGATATTTCTGTCCACCGTTTTACGATCTCGTCTGTATCGGAGATAGGATAAATCTCCTCAATAATTGCCTTACCAAACGGAGTCAAACATCGACCCGATATAAGCGCAATAATCTTTGGGAACTCGAGCACTTCAAGAGTATGACGATCAAACATTTTCCGATCTCATGCGTGGTTTTAGAGCAAAGAAACCGTTGACCGATAGAAATTAATCTATCGGCCGGCAACAATATATGAATATCAGAATATAAGGAAAGGAAAATCAAGAACCGTCAAATTCCGTATCGAAAAACTGACGAAGATTCTTAAGTACCCAATAAACTTCGTCACGATCCTGCGGAGCAGTATCGGAATCGTTCTGGGCTTGAGTCACTAGGAGAGAAGTTTCAATTTTATCAATGAAGTTAGGATTTCCGGGATGTAGAATAGATGTCCCTTCGTACATCAACGGAATAGTCTTTGCAACCGACGAACCAAATAGAGAATCCTCAAACGCTCTGTAAAAAGAATTTGGCATTGGCAATAAAAAAACAAGAAAAGCAATAAATCCAACCAAAACCCAACCTCGCAGGAGACCAACCAACATACCGCCCAGTTGATCTCGCTTTCCGCTATCTTTTAGATTAGCAACTTTGTAAAAAACTAAACCAATGAGTTTGAAACCAGCATAGCTTCCAGCAATAAGTATAACAAACGACACAAAAGCAGAAACAAGCGGTGAACCACCCAACTGATTGTAAACCCACACAGCAAAGCGATCAATGTAGTTAATTGACAATACGATAGCGATAAAGAATGTTCCTAAAGCCATCAGCTCTCGAATCAGTCCTTTTTTAGCACCGACAATAGCCATCGCCACAAGCAATGCCAAAAGAACAGTATCAACCCAATTCATTTATCCTCACTCCAAAATAGGATTAATGAGATTCTAAAGTAAATATAGGAAGTTGTTAAATCAGTTGGCAAGTAATTCTGAGACTATCTTGTTGATAACTTTACCGTCGGATCTACCCTGTACCTGAGGCATAACAGCCTTCATTACCAGCCCGATCTTCTGAGGAAAATCAGCCCCTGTTTCATCAATAGCAGCCTTAATCAGTTTCTGTAGCCCTGCTTCAGTTAACTGTTCGAGAAGATATGATTTTATAATATCGAGTTCAAACTGCGCTTTCTGAACTAGGTCTTCCCGATTACCCTTTTTGAAATCTTCAATGGATTCCCTGCACTTCTTGGCACAACTGGAAAGAACTGAGATGACATCTTCGTTTGTCAACTTATCTTTTTTTCAATACGCCGATATTTGAGCTTATCAATAACACAACATAGCCGCTATAAATATATAGCGGCTATGCATTGCTGATTTTTATCTTCAATATCACTAATCAGACAAGTGCAGATTGGCTATTTTACCAATATCATTTTCCTTGAAACTGCTTCATCCCCACGGGTAAGTCGATAGAAATAGACTCCCGATCCAACTCTTTTACCATTGCGATCGGCGCCATCCCACTCAACCTCATAACGCCCTGGAGTCTGGACTTTGTCAACTAGCGTAATTACTTCACGACCGAGTATATTATAGATATTAAGCTTCGTTCGATTAGGATATTCACCAATACTTCCGGTAGCATGAAGAGTATATGAAATAGTAGTTGAGGGATTAAATGGATTGGGATAATTCTGATTTAAGATAAAGGTTGAAGGCCTAGATGGAAAGGACTGTCCATTATAAGTTGAACTGTCAATTCCGCCGAAATATTGAAGTGCTTTCGAAATTAGGGAATCGACAGGATAATAACCATTATCTTCAAACTGGCTTGATATATATTCTATTGGAAAAGAGAGCAAAATTGTCTGATAGCTACCACTGAAAGTTACTCCATGAACTTCGCCTGTCAGTAGTTCTGATTTGATAGCCTCTTCCCCGCCATTAACGGCATTTAAGATAGGTTGAGGATCAAATATTATTCCAATAGAATTGTAACGGAATTTAATGCCATCACCAAATGCATTATTATTCACACCATCAAATTTCATCCAGAACTTTTCCCCAATCATCTCTGCATGTAAATAATCCGTTAGAAATGTTGGATCGAGAGAATCAATATCTCCAATACCATGTAGCGTTGATAAAAGCAGGCTTTTGCCATTGTCGAGGAACTCTTTCATCGCTGAGATATCATCACTCGTAAGAACGTCTTTATCAGTGTCACCCGTATACCAGAACACGAAAGAATATTGTAATAAATCTCCTGCACTTGGAGAGCCATTTTCTGCCTTGGTCCATGTGCGAAAAGGAATACGTAGATTACTAAATGCTTCCTGAAGGGATACTTCAAAGTCTTCACCTCGATCATCATCTACTAGAAGTACCTGTGGAGCACCCAACTCAACCTCGAAACCGAAGGTTTTAGTAAATTCACCGGAACCTGGTGTCGACTCTAACGAATCGGTAGTTATCGTTAAAAAGAACGAATCGATAGCTGGAGAGAGATCATTAGCCAAGCGAAACTCAATCGGTATAAGATTGCTTTTCTCCTGCCCGAATAAGTTAGCATTGAAAGGTACTGTTTGAGTGATAAACTCTACATCAGGACTGGTAGTAGAAAGTGTCGCCTGAATATTGTACGAATAGCGCATCCGATTGAAAACAGTGCAGAAGAATTGTATAGTCTCCCCTGCTTCGAAAATACCATCACCATCGCCTCCCTGAGTATCATCAAGCACCAGAGGTGTAAGACCATACTGTTCAATCCAGGGACGGGAGTACCCCTCATCAGCATCAAAATCAGCATACATGAGAGAATCAGAATCACTGATATTCCAGAGCCCAAACTCCGTTACAATATCTAAATTTGTTCGACTATTGGGAATCGACAGGTTGTGCCAATTGTAGTTTTTTGTTAAACCGGGAAACGGATCACCAGCATCACCATGATTACCTACAGTGAAGGCAAGATCGTTGTCGCCATCGGCTTGTTCGAGACCTACATAGTAACGGGACAGCATAGTGTTCTGCGGCGGTGCATCTGTGTCAACATGGTAGATGCACAAACCGGAGCTTGGGAGGTACTTGTCAAATCCTGTCTTTTGCCGGTTTTCAATCAGCCAGTATTCGCTTGGATCATACTGAAGTTTATAGACTACCGGGTTATACTCAACCGCTGGAATCTGCGCTTGATACAGGTTGCTGGTTAAATGTATTGGCTCCACGAACCCTACAAAAGCTTTGCAATAGGCATCCATGTGACCCGGTCTCTTAGAGTTTCCAAGGTAGTTACCGCGCGCCATCAGGGTCCAGTCTCCAAGACCGTCGGAACCTTCATGTCCGGGAAAATCATAGTTGATATCATATAAATCAGGCAAACCGAGGAAGTGGCCGTATTCATGACAAACCACACCAATAGGCGATAGTCTCGGGGTCCCATGCTCAAGGACTTCCTCAGGGTTCATTGTGTAGTCGCTAATAATAACACCATCATAACTCCGGGTAATCCGAAGGGTTGACTTATGCGACCAAATGCCATAAGAGCCATCTTCAGCTCCGCGCCCAGCATGAATAATGACAACACCATCACAATAGTTGTCATGATTATGATCGTAATCAGAAAAGACTGCCCCAGCATCATGGGCAGCATCAACTGCGTGTACAGCCAGATCGCGAGCCCTGGATAACATACCAACACCACTTTCTCCTGACTCATACCAAGCATAGGTCTCGGGCATCGTCAACCAACCATAGATATCACCCTGAATGTAAAACTTACCATAGGAGTTTTCCATGTAATAGTCAATCATTGAGCCGGTAGGATTATGATAAGTACATGTGTCACAGTTTGAATCTGAGAAAAGGATTGAGTCAAACTGATACGGCTCACCGGCAACCCCCTGACCGTAATAACGATGGTCGGGAAAATCGACCAAAATACAAATTACCCTGACAGTATCGATAGTATCTCCCTGGAGAGCCAGACGATTAGCATGGGCTTCTTTGTTAAATACAGGATGCTCAACCGGAGAGGATCCTCCCTGCTCTTTGAAAGATTTCCACAGGTTCAGCTTTTCTTCGAGGATTCCTTCTTTCTTCCATTTCTCAATCGCTTCTTTTGATGGTGCTACCGACCAGGCAGATGCTGATATAACCAGAATAATCGTAAGTATCAAAGTGACAGTTGTTGCATATTTTGTTGCCATTTTCTCGATCCCTTTAATTACCTTAAAGCAATCAGTTGCTATTCTCATTGACAACTTTTTCAGTCACCGAAGTTTTGATAGTATTCATTTTATTAACAACATTTTTTTCGTTACTGATTGTGACGATGTAGTCAACTTATAGAAATACACACCGGTAGCCACCCCCTGCCCCTTATCATTTGAGGCATCCCATTCAAATCTGTGCAGACCGGCATCAAGGTAACCGCTGAAAAGGGTTTTCACACGGCGACCCAATATATTGTAGATTTCAAGCGCTACTTCTGCCCCACTGGTCAAATCAAAGGCTATATTGGTCATGGGGTTGAACGGATTGGGATAGTTTTGGTGAAGCACGCAACTTACTGGTAGAGCATCATTCTGAGTGTCGGTCACATTCGTACTTATACGGTATAAATCACGAGCTGTATTAGCATTAGATAATAACGCTTCGGGGGAAATACCCCCTACCATTGCCAGGGCGACTTCAACCGAATCATGACCTGGTACATTTAACAATCCCGACCCGGCTAAAAACAGCCAGTCGCTGACAGTAGTGTCGGCTACTCCTCCGAGCCAAGGGGAAGATATTTTCTCAAAAAGGTCTGATTTGGTAAAACCAGTTTTAACCAGACCGTTATCAATAGCTCGATAGGAAACAATGTTAGACAGCGCAACAAGGCCAACATGCGAACCAGACTCCGCTGACTGATACAGAAGTCTGGAACCGGATTCCCAAAATACCTGATCATTTCCCTCCGTCAGATCATAATCAACCAGCATCCCAAAACTCAGATCATTAATATCGTCATCAGTATTGTTAATGAGATGATACTTAAAAATCACCAGTCCATTATCATCAATATTTGGGTAACTTATTGTTTCCTGACGAATTATAATACCACCGGAAGAATTGCTCGACTCATCTGAAAACACCGCCACCCGGTGAACTCCATTTTGAGGACCAATGTACGAATCGGAAAGCCGGGTAATTGGAACAAAGTCAGATGGAGTGTATTGAGCCAAGCTGTCTCGAACTGAAGTCGATAGATTGGCATCGTCATAGCCGAGAACAATCCCTGCTTCGAAAAGCAAGTTATCACTACCGTTAATCCTAAACCCATCGCCATGCGCATCGTAAATTGATCCGGAGGCAAGCCCATATTGGGCAAAGTCTGATACAGTCAAGTCTATCTGAGTAGTAGAGTGTGTAGCAAAAGTTCCACCTGGTAAGAAACCAACCAACAGTACACATTCCAATGTATCAACCGAACTAATTAAAGACGATTCGAGACACAACATTAACGGAATTTCTGTTCCGTAATTCAGGTCATTGTTAAGATGAACGATGAATGGAGTCGCACCAGCAGCGAGATGACTTCCGGATTCAAACGAAAAACCAGATTCTCCTGACAGGATAGTAGCGCCCTCAATGTCGGTAGAAATCAAAGTCCCATTTACCGTACCAATCAGATCGCAAGAAGAACCAATGGTCAGACTAAGTTCAATAGTCTCCCCCGGTAAGGCTATACCGTCATCGGAGATTAGCATATTTGATAAACTGAAGGCCGGAACACTCGGCTCAGATAAATGTTCAATCAAAGCGGAGGCATCTACAAGTCCATGTCCGTAGGCGTTATCTTCTCCAGCTGGTCCAAGATCGATTGCTGACGAAATAAGAGCATTCTTGATTTCCTCAACGGTTGCATCAGGATTATACTGACGCATAAGAGCAACCAAACCGGCAATATACGGGGCAGCCATTGAAGTACCACTCTGTACCTGGTATCCGCCATCTTTGCTCGAAGACCGCACGGATACTCCGGGAGCTACCACTTCCGGCTTGATTTCATTTTCATCACAAGACGATGGCCCACGGCTGGAGAAACCTGTAATAACAGCATTGTTGTCAACAGCTCCAACTGCGAAAGAAGTTAACGGCGAAAGAGCCATGTCAGCCGGATTGCGTAAAGTAGTTGGATTTGGTCCCTCGTTGCCAGCAGCAAAGACAGTTACAATCCCTGCTGCTTCAACATTGCTGATCACAGTTGAGAATGTCTGATCGCAGGGTGAAAACAAACCCTTGGGAATCCCCCAGCTATTGAGAATTACGTCCGGGACATCATCGGTTGTCGTAGAATCACCATCAGGATCAAGCGCCCACTGAAAAGCTTCGATGATATCAGAAATAGTGGTGTTAAGATCACGTCCCTGATCGATAACACCAGCAGTGATCCACTCGGCATCAGGAGCCACGCCAAAAGTGTCAGCATCGACAGAACCAATCATTATGCCCATCGTGTGCGTACCATGGCCAATTTCATCAATAGGATCAGAATCTGGATTAACCTTGGAAAACCATGAAGCGTTCAGTTCGGCATGGTTACCACGCCACTTGGAAGACAAAGCGGGGTGATCCTGATCAACACCCGTATCGAAGGAGCAAACCAGGCGTCCAGCCCCAGTCAAACCCTGCTGCCAGAGAGACGGAACATTCAATAGTTGTAGCTGAGTCGAAACTGAAGTAGACAAAACCAGGCTGGCATTTTTTACATCAATTGGAGGGTCATAACTAAGAGCAGCATCCTCAACCACTAATTTAAGACCACTCATGGCGGCCAACGTTTCCAAGCGAGAGACAGGAAGATTAGCACTCAGAGCAGGAACTACCCAAAATTCGTTTACTGATTGACTGGAGGAGGAATTCAAAAACTCGCGAATTAACTCGGCTTGAGGTGCCCGATAAGCTCGTAGAGTAGATGTAACTTTTTTGATGAGCTCATGACGAGTAAGTTCTTTTGTCCCAATCTCGCTGATTCTGTCGTTTAGATCAGTCTGGTTCAGAAATACTACAACATTGACCACACTGTCAGAGAGACCTTTAGAATCTGAGATTAGGCGATCCAATCCTGGGGAAAGAGCTGGTGACATAGCTCCTACCGATGTGGTCAGACCAAGAAGGGCTGATATTACAACTATCATTAAAATTTTTTGCGAGTTCATCTTCATAAAAGCACCTCCGGCATAATCTAAAAGCCTTTAGAGCAAAGGCTGTGCCGCAGGAAAGTTGTGTCAGATAACCTAAAATCTGTGCAACTCTATGCTAACCGGTTCAACTTATCTATCATAAGTTACGCAATCACAGGCGGATAGGCAACCCCGTATACCAGCTATCAGAAAAGCAATAAATTAACCTCCACTGCACAGTATGAATATAGTGACCTATTTTGCATATATTTGCCAAAATCACAGTATTTTTTTGAGAGCTATCTGTCAGGAACTGCCTATATTATGACAATGGTTGCAGCAAGTACTTCAGGATCAAGAGCTATTAAGCCACTTTTAGCAGTGCTAGTTTTGGCCATAGTAGTCAGGCTAATTTATCTCTGGGTATACCAAAGCCTTCCTGAATGGGACCAGCTAACAGTCGACAACAACTACCACCACCACTGGGCTCAGTCCATAGCTGATGGAAACATCATTGGCGACACCACTTATTTTCGGGCACCATTCTATGTTTTTTGTCTGGGGATGCTTTATTCAGTCTTTGGGATTTCTCTCTGGGTAGGGCGAATCTTTGGAGCGGCAATAGGTATTGTCTCAGTATTGATGACCTTCCTGCTGGGACGACGTATAGCCAACGCGCGGGTGGGAACTGTTGCAGCAGTAATACACGCTGTGTATCCGATAGTCCTTTACTTCGAAGCTGAACTGTTGCTTGATCCTCTGTTCACTCTATTGCTGCAGGTTGCTCTCTACAGGCTGCTTATATGGTTGGAGACAAAGAAACCTGGCGAAGCACTGATTGTTGGCTTGATTCTTGGACTGGCTGCCATCACCCGCCCAACTGTGCTTGTTTTGGTTCCTCCACTGTTGATTGCAGTAATTATTTTCCGTAGAAGTATACCTAAATATGTAACTCAGCTTGCGCTTCTTGTGATTGGTTTAGGGATAGTAATCACGCCAGTGTTTGTTCGCAATTTAGCTGTCGCTGGTGATCCTGTCCTAATCTCCTCTCAGGGAGGAATCAACTTCTATATTGGTAACAACTCCAAAGCCGATGGAGTATCAGCTGTTCTTCCAGAGCCTATGGGGCACAATTGGCAGTTGAGTCAAATTAAATTTGAAGCTGAGCAGGCAACGGGACATAATCTCAAGCCTGGAGAGATATCGTCCTACTGGGCTTTGCAGGGATGGCAATGGATTGCAAACAACCACTCGGATTTCGTGATGCTATACCTCGAGAAATTATATCGTAATTTCGCTAACCGTGATATCTCCAATAATCGTGATTTGAAAACCTTCTCTGAACATCACCCTATTCTAAAGTACAATCCATTCTGCTTTGCAGCACTGCTGGGTTTTGCCGTAGTCGGCATTATCCTCAGAAGGCGAAACGTATCAGTACAATTGGTTCTATGGTTGATCCTGTTTTATACTACAGCGGGAGCGTTCTTTTTCTTCTCCAGTCGTTTTCGATTGCCGCTTCTCCCCTACTTTTTCATCTTGGCGTCAATCGGCTTTTCAGATTTCATTACCACACCACACCATAAGAAAAAAACAATTATATATAGAGGAACCATAGTTGCGGGAATCACCATATTATCCTGTCTCCCTCTCATTCCCTTGCCTGCTGGTTCTGCACCGTACTCAAACATTTCTGTTGGCCTTTATCACTTCGCTCGCGGAAACTATACTGCCGCCCTTGAGCATCATCAACAATCCATGCTCATTGACAGCACATTTCCCGAGGTAAACCTTAACGTTGGTGCCTGTTTTCTGCGCCTTGGCGATGTCGATTCCGCTCGTTACTACTTCGAACGCGAGATAAAGTTTCACCCTGATCTCCCCAAAGCCTACTCCAATCTGGCATCTGTGAGCCTTATTGAAGGAAAACTCGGAGAAGCTATCGTTTTAGCATCTCAGGCAGTAAAGCTACGGCCGTATGACGTCACAGGACATAGTCTCCTCTTGCGAAGCCTCTTCTCAGATAGTTCAACCGGAGATTTTGCTTGTTTGGAAGCTGTTCATCAAGCGGCTAAAGCTACAGGAGATGATATCTACCTGCTCAATGAAGCATCAGTATTGTTGACCGAGCGAGGTATGATTAATGCCGCCCGAGAAACGCTGGCAAAAGCCATTAAAACTACTCCACCACCAATAGAAACCGACGACGAAGCATTCGCCCTGATTTTTCGCAACAGCCGGGATAAATTTAACTTACAGCGAGCAAAAGCATTCTATCAATATGGCTATCTTGAGGGAATAGGTGGAAATTATGGACAATCTATCCAATACAGCAGCAAGGCCATCGTATTAGACAGCTCTCTGGTTGAGGCTTATATTAACTTGATCAGCGCATACATTTCAACCGGACAGAGCGTAAAAGCAGATTCAATTTTGAAATTATCAAGAAAGAAATTCCCCACCAACCTTTATTTTGACAAATTCAAATAGATATTACGATTTATTTCAAATTGGAGGGAGATGATAGCCCTCAATGATTTCGCCCCCTGCCATGAAAAAAGGCCGTCTAAGAAGACGGCCTTCACTATTTATTAATTCGGAATCAATCAGGCTTTTACGATACAATCATCTATCGGGCAGACACTAACACATTGCTGTTCATCTAAATCTTCACACTCGTTGCAGGTGTCAGGATTGATGACATAAATATCTCCCTCGGAGATAGATTCCGTCGGACATTCCTCCAGACAGAGTCCGCAGGCAGTGCATTCATCGGTGATTTTCATAGCCATAATTAATTTACCTCCAGAAACTATGTTACCAAACAACAATCTCTCAATTCAGAACTCGGCTAATATATATAGAATCCAATTCTGGATACAAGACTTTTTTTTATGGAATCATTAATTGCAGAATTCCCCAAATCATTAGACCTTGGGGAATGATATCTGAAGGGATGGCACACAAATGGAAAGTATTTATGATAATCCCTATAACTCTTTGTCAGATCAAAATTCGATACAGTCATTACCCCAAGATTCGATGAAACATTACTGTCGCCTAACCTGCGAGATAATGCCGGATGGTATTAAAGTTCTCTAAATCCAACCACCTCCACACCCCCTGATCCTGGGAAAGTAATACTACCTAGGCTACGGTCATAGTGAAAATTGGCGCTGTTATGAGCAACAATTGTTTCGGCAACAATAGATCCTGAAAATTCGCCCGAGTTTCTCAAGTCAACATTACCGTCCGGAGAGTAGAAAAGAGCAGCAATATCGCCACTGTTCTTAAGTGTTAGATCTCCTTGTGAATAGATAAGAAAGTCGGCCGGATCTCCTCCCGAGTTCACCTCAGATGATTGCTTCATCTCAATATCGCCGGTTACATAGATTACAACCTCAGCACCAGGTGCTACAGACAGCGAGGCTGAATTCTTGAGAATGATACTTGAGAAAAAGTAAACACCTCCGTCGAGCACAAGATTTCCGGAACTGATAAGAGCGTTAGTTGATGGGTCATAGCTGTAACTGCCGGTGAATCCTGACGGAGCTATATTGTTTGCTTCCGCCCATGTATAATCCGCTGCGGGAACCTCAGGCAGTTCCTGTTCAGGAGCAGTGTCGGAAATAGTTCCTGTGACTGTGGCGCCGGGGTTAATTGATGCTCCCCCTGCCAGTGAAGTCGCTACGTCACCACCAATAACAGCGCCATTTTTAACAATTATATTTCCATTGGAACCAATATCTGCATCAGTATTCAAACGGGTTGCCCAATAACTTCCAGAGTCAGAGTTGTACGAATCAGTAACGAAACTGTTTCGGATATCAATGGTATCTTCACCAAACATTGCATATTTGAAAGGATGAACCTCTCCTGGAGCCAGTATCAGTTGAACAATCGCTGAACCCATCAAAGCTGATCCCGTTGAGTTTACCACCACAGTATCGGCTAGAGTTGAATCCGTTGTTGAATCAGTAACCGTTACCGTATACAATCCGCCATTAAAACTGACATTAGCAAAACCTGTTCTCCAAGTTGAGTCAGCAACTATTTCTGTGAATGCCCTCTTTGCGCCTGCTTCTGCGATATAGAAAGCTTTCTCTGCTGATACCTGATTGCCAGACAGATCGATGTCAGTAGTTGAATTGTTAACCGCAGCTAAAGCTAACAAGCTCAGCATAATCAGTAAACTCAGTGCTATCAATAAAGCACTACCGCGATTATTTGAAATTAGAGTAATCATAAGTATGTTCTCCTTCCTACATTGCGATATTGCGCAAATTAACCGATTCGATACATGCACGAGTTCTTATACCTCCGTTCGAATCGTAATCTTCATCAGGTCTTGATGTCTGAACCACTAACGTTACCTGGATTAGAGATGAACTCACAGCCGAAAAGGATATGCTTTGAATTAACCCAGAGTACATGGCTGGTGAATCACTATTTACTTTTTTCATCAATTTCATAGGCCGAGATTCCTCAGGCAGCAGAGCTACTTCGGACAGATCTTCATCGCTGTAATCTTCAAGGTAGTATATGACCGTATCAATAGGCTGTGTTTCGCTAAAGAAAACAAGAAGGCTATCGCCGCTGATACTATATGCTGGGTGACTGCCAACTTTGTAGCCAGCCTTGCGAAGTGTCTTTGCGATTTCCTGAAGTGAATTTCGTGAGTTCTGCTGCATCTCCGAGATATCTTCCTGAGTTATAGTCTGATTGTGCATTTTAATGTAGAACTTATAACCAGCAGAAGTCATGATGCCTGTAATAAATAAGGCTAAAAGCAGCTCGATAATCGTATAACCAGTATTTCCAAGTATTTTCTTCATAATATCCTCCCTGTGTCTCTTAGTCCTTAAGAATGTAAGTTGAATAATTTCGAGAATGAGATACACTCTTATGATCAACCCATGACACATCCACTTCGATACAGTAGACATCATTTGGAACTAATGTGTCAGTTGTATTATCCCAAATATGGGTTGTCCTTAAAAAGCGGTTCTGTAAACCATCCTCGCTGATATATAGAGGAACAGAAGAAATTGAGTCGAGACCTTCATAAAATTCTATACTCTGCTTGATAAGGTTCCCAGCAGTAGAAATGTCCTGTGAAATAACGTTCCCCTCAATCGAGGTCACTACAAGTGGCGCCAACCCAAGAAGACCAATGGAAATAATGATCATGCTCACCATGACCTCTAACAGGCCAACCCCATTATTATCAGTTATCTTTTGTCTTTTCATACTATACTCTCCTATCTCTTTAATTCCGCAAGCAGCATCTTTGCCTCCAAGGCTGTGTAGAGGAAAGTCATCTCATGCGTTCTTTTTTTAATAAAGCATATCTGATGCCTGAAAGGATGTTGGGACGGTTCGCTTCGTAACATGTTGTACATCTTTATGATACGCAAGACGAAGGAAAGGAAGGGAAGGGAAGGGAAGCATATGGGGATGGTACCATCATTTCAGGGAAAACTCCAAGTTCAGTCGTAAAACCTAAACATTTTCAGGCATATTGAAAACTGTTACACCTACTACTTCTAATAGGTAACAAAAATCAATAGTATTTGCTCCTTCGGTCTCACCGCTTTATTTTTCAAAATAAACCCAACATCACCCTTTAACCACAGGGGTCCAATGACCACCAGCCAACAAAGACAACTTTTGATCCAGAAAGCAAAACATCACTTCAACAAAACAGACCCAAAACTGGCTGACATTATGGACCGAGTAGAATTACCCTTCTCTGTTATAAGACACAGCCATCTTGAGGAATTGATTCAAATCATCATTGCCCAACAACTATCAGGGAAAGCCGCCAAAACTATAGCCAACAAAGTCCGTCAACTATGCCCCGAGAAGAAGATCAATCTCGACTCCCTGATAGACATCAAGGATGTCCAACTACGAGAAGCAGGCATGTCACATGCTAAAATAAAAGCTGTTCGGGATCTAATCGCACACGTTGAGGATGGTCGCTTTAATTTCCGTCGC